>JANMUC010000488.1:0-7565 GCA_031391225.1 Deinococcales bacterium | reverse complement strand
CTCGAGACTGCTCATAACCAGGGTGGTCAAGCCGTCCGAGTGGATCATAAACCTCGAGCACCTCTGAGTGAAGTTTTGCCAATTCACGCCCGACAGCACGGTACGTTTCTGGAATTTGATTTGGCTCGAGGTCAAGCAAACCCAGCGTGTCCCCATGAACCCGTTTATAAATCGTGAACGGACGATCAAGAATCGTTTGTGAATTGTCAAAAACGACTAATTCTGGTGTTTGAATACCAGCTTGAAGGGCAATATTGACGGCGATTGATTCCGTAAAGCTTTCAGGAATGGCACTGGGGTCATCATTCGGAATTCGCAACACCAATTCATCACCAAGCGCATAAATCGTGTTTACCATGCCTGTAGATTTCATTTTTTCAAAACCCGAGACGTTCAGATTATGTTCCTCAAGAATAGCATTTACAATTTCGAGTGTTAATTCAATGTTGGGCATGGGTGCATCATACAAATCTCAAGATCTCTATTCTCATTTCAAAACCGGTGTAGAATAATCTTGAAGTCAAAGCCCATGAAAAACCTTAACACCTCATTTCTTGAGCAAACTTGCCCGCATCAATCATGGGGTTTGGATTTGCTGCCAAATGGTTTCGTGGCACGCTGACAGGAATTAAAACCCGTCAACGTCGCTCGAGATTCTTTCATTTGGAGGTTCTTTCATGTCCAATCGTTTTGCTGTCAACCCCGATATCACCGCCGCCAGCACGCTCCCTGCTCATTTTTACAAAGATGCCAGTGTCTTTGAGCTGGTCAAAGAAAAAGTCTTTGCCCGTTCATGGCAGTTCGTGGGCGACACCGATCACCTGAAAGCCCCAGGTTCGGTTGCGCCATTCACCTTACTCGAGGGTTGCCTCGACGAACCCTTGCTGGCAACTAGGGACTTCAACGACGAGCTTCACGTGCTTTCCAACGTTTGCACGCACCGCAGCATGTTGGTCGCCGAAACGGGCGGCAATGACCGATTCTTGCGCTGTCGCTATCACGGGCGGCGGTACGGCTTGGACGGTTGCTTTCAAGCCATGCCCGAATTTGAACTGGCAAAAAACTTTCCCAGCCCCAGCGACAGCTTGGCAAAAGTACCGTTCGCCACCTGGGGGAAAGGCAAATTCTTATTCTCGAGCCTAACTCCGCAAGTTTCGTTTGAAGAGGTCATGAAACCCATCAACGACCGCCTGGGCTGGTTGCCACTGCAAGACTTTTTGCTAGAGCCTGATTACGGACGCGATTACTTGATTCAAGCGAACTGGGCGCTTTACTGCGACAATTATCTCGAGGGCTTTCATATTCCCTTCGTTCATGCGGGTTTAAATGCGCTAATTGATTACGAAAATTACAGCTCCGAAATTTTTTCGCATTGCAATTTGCAACTCGCGCCAGCCGGCAGTGACGACTTGGTGTTTGACCTGCCCCCAGAAAGTCCAGATTATGGCAAACGGATTGCTGCGTATTATTACTGGGTGTTCCCGAATTTAATGTTTAACTTTTACCCTTGGGGCGTCAGCATCAACGTGGTGCGACCTCTTGGGCAAGAACTAACCAAAGTCAGTTTTATTCAATACGTTTGGGATCATAAAAAATACGGGCAGGGCGCAGGCGCGAGGTTAGACCGTGTCGAACGTGAAGATGAAGTGATCGTTGAGGCGGTACAACGCGGCGTCAAATCACGGTTTTACAACACAGGGCGTTTCAGTCCCAAACGCGAACAAGGCGTGCATCACTTTCATACACTGCTTTCAAAAGCCTTACAACAAGATTAAACCCCGTCACTCGAGCTTTGGTGCTTAGGCTTCTCATATTTCGATTGCACCTGCTCGAGATTCCTAGTATTCTGAACGCGTAATATTTCCGGGAGGAAAACATGAAAACAAAAGTGTTAATGGCTTTGGGTTTGGCGGCTGTCACAGCGCTGGGTTTCGGAATCTCGAGTGCTCAGGACGCAACGGCGGCTTCAAAGTACGGCAATTGCACAGTCACGGGCAAAATGGGTGACGCTAGTAAATTCACACCAGCCATTGCGGGTCAATTGACGGTTGAAGTCAATTTACCAGCTCCAGGCTGGTACAATGGCGATACCCCAGAATTGATTAAAGACGGTGTTGAGTACTGTATGGCGGCAAACATCGCACATCGTTTGGGACTCGAGAAAGTTGTGGTCAAAGCCGTGGCTTGGGATGGTCTGGTGGCGGGTCAAACCAAGAACTTTGATTTGGCACTAAGCCAGATTTCGATCACCAAAGAACGCCAAAAAGTGGTCGAGTTCAGCACGCCGTACTTCACCAGCGACGCTGGCGTGATGGTTAAAAAAGGCAAGAAAGTGGATGAGAAAAGCATCAAAGCTTTGCGTTGGGGCGTGCAACAAGGCACTACCGGCGAGTCGTTTGCCACCAAAACCTTAAGAGTCAAGAAGGTCAAGGTGTTCCCTGACACCCCAAGCATGTTTGCTGCCCTGCAAGCGGGTCAGATTGACCTTGCCATGACTGACACCTCCATTTTGTTGGCTCAAGCCAAACAATCAAACGGCAAGTTTGAAGTGGTCGCCCAGTACAAAACCGGTGAGGCTTACGGTGCGTTGTTCCCGAAGGGCAATGCCAACAACAAAACCATCAATAAAGTCATCGAAAGCCTGATTAAAGACTCAACCGTGCGCAAGCTCGTGGCAAAATACATGAACATCGATCCTATGGCGATCAAGTACTTCCGTCCGTAAGAAGCGGCTAGCAGCTCACAAATGGCAACCCCCAATCTCGAGGTATTGATTGGGGGTTTTTGATTCTCGAGGTTTGGAACTTTTTTGGATTTGATTCCGTAGTTGGTGCTATGGAACAGGTTTTAGCGGGGTTGTTTCTGTTGGCAATAGTTGGCTTTTATACTTGGTTTTACACGACCCAAAAACCGCAACCGTTTTATCAAACCCCAGATGTTGCCGAGGAAGAACGCGTGATGGCTTGGATCGCGGGCTGGTACGGCGGGCAATTCGTTGTCGCAAGAATTGCCGCCAAACGCTTTCATCGTCTTCACGGGCGTCGTGCCACCATGAACGACATCGACGAGGTGAGCGGATTGTTTTCGCTCACAGAAAAGCCATAACGCATTTGGCATTTCAATTCGGGAAGCTCGAGTTTGAGATGTGACAGTCGAATTCATGGTAAAACTCCTTTCAACATGCAGACCCTCAAACCGAATGATCTTCAGCTCCAAGCGGGTCAGTATGAATGACTCGGCTCGAGAATCGCGTTTTCGCAAACCATCCATTCCATCCAATGTCTTGCCGTTTTCCTTGGTGGCGGTGGGGTTGTGCGCCTTGACTGTAGTGATCTGCTGGGCTGTGCTGCAATTTTTAAGGTTCACGCTCGAGAAAAATAAAATCGGTTCGGGTTTGTTCGACGCCATCATCGTGCTGGTGGGCTTGATTCCGTTGGCGTTGTTTGTTCCCGCCATCCGAGGGGTGCAGGAAGCCTTACAAGCCCAATCTGCACTGCGCCACAACGATTTGATCACCGCTCGAGTTCGGACTGCCAGTTCTCAAAGCTCGAGTTGGTTCGCGCTTGGTTACGGGGTATTTGCTGTTTTGACCGCGATTGCCGTTTGGTTTTTAATCACCAACGATGTCGCGGTTGGCAGCACGTTCTTTAAAATGTCTTTGATTGTCGATAAGTTCGGTTTGGTTTTAAAAGCCTTCATGACCAACGTGGTTATTTTTTGTATTGCCGAGGTTCTCATTTTGGTTTGGGCACTGGTCGTGGCAATCGCCCGCATGATTCCAGGTCGTGCTGGTCAACCGATTCGCTTGCTGGCGACCTTGTACACCGATGCGTTTCGCGGTTTGCCGAGCATTATTACCATTTATCTGGTGGGTTTTGGTTTGCCTTTAACGGGTTTGACCGATGGTTTAAGCTCTTTTTTGCAAGACAAATTTGGCATTGATGACCTGACCACCCTCTGGGCAATTATTGCCCTAACCCTGACGTACGGTGCTTACGTTGCCGAGGTGTACCGCGCTGGCATTGAAAGCATTCACCCCAGCCAATTTGCTGCCGCCCGCAGCTTGGGGCTTTCGTTCACCCAAACCATGCGTTTTGTGATCGTGCCGCAAGCCGTGCGGCGCATTATCCCGCCACTTCTAAACGACTTTATTGGTTTGCAAAAAGACACGGCACTGGTCAACGTCATCGGCACGATTGACGCGTTTAACCAATCCAAAATGCTTGCCAGCAATTACTTCAACCTTTCAACAGTCACCATCGTGGCGTTTTTGTTCGTGGTCATCACCATTCCGCAAGCCCGTTTTGTGGACAGAATGCTCGAGAGTGATGCACGTAAAACCAGGGGAGCACGATGAGTTTTCTCGAGATCAACGATGTGCACAAGCGTTACGGCAATGTCGAAGTCTTGCGCGGCATCAATTTAGACGTTGAAGAGCATCAAGTCGTTTGCCTGATTGGACCTTCGGGCTGCGGCAAAAGCACGCTCTTGCGCTGCATCAACGGACTCGAGGATATTACGGGCGGCGAAATTCGGATCAACGATGACCGCGTGTCTGGTCCTGGGGTGGATGTCAACCGTTTGCGCCGCGACGTTGGGATCGTGTTTCAAAGTTTCAACCTTTTCCCGCACATGAACGTCATGGACAATCTGACCCTTGCGCCACGACAAGTTTTAAGAATGTCCAAGCCCGAAGCCGAACAACGCGCCTTTGAGCTTCTCAAACGCGTCAGGATGGATCACAAGGCGCTCTCTTACCCAGATCAGCTTTCAGGCGGGCAGCAACAACGCATTGCCATTGCTCGAGCCTTGGCGATGGAACCAATGGTGATGTTGCTGGACGAAATCACGTCGGCGCTTGACCCAGAATTGGTGTCTGAAGTCTTAAATATTGTGCGCGAACTGGCACAGGAGGGCATGACCATGCTGCTGGCAACCCATGAGATGGGATTTGCCAAAGAAGTCTCGAGCAAGGTTTGCTTTTTGTACAACGGTGTAGTGCATGAAGAGGGAGCGCCCGAACAGATTTTCAGTGACCCGCAAAATGAACGCACGCAACAATTTTTGAAAAGCATTATTGAAGCCGGACGGTTGTGAACCTCGAGTGATGGTGTTCAAAATGTTCGGATGTACGCTTTAACGGTATGTCCGAATGGAAGCTGGTCTTATGCGTGTTTCTCGAGGTAAGAGCATTTTTTTATGAATATCCAAGGCGTGTATCGCTTTATGGTGAGGTGGTGAAATCTTGAAGGGCGGCTTGAATTTGGGTATCTTCGCCTTTGCTTAAGCGATCTAAATCTAAAATTGCTTTGACTTCAGGGATAATCTTTGTTGGAACAATGCTGCCATCTGCATGATATTGCCGATAAGTAGACAGCCCTAAACGCCCACCGCTCGAGAGTTCAAAGACTTCAGCGCTAACACCAGCACCACCAGCGGTAGATTCACCAACCACACGAGCACGTTTGGCAGTTTGGAGGATTTCAGCAAAATTCTCAGGTCCACTTACCGTGTTAACCGAAGTCAGCACACGAACAGAACCGATAAATTGCGCGACAGGCGTATCAAACGTTCCAGTCGTTATTTCACTGGGTTGTGCAGATGTCTGATACGAAATCGAACCATTTTTGAACTCATAAGTGATCGTAAGTCCTGGTTTGGTTTTATAAATTCGTTTAACTTGAGGTAAGAATGCACCAACTGAGTTGATCACTGCGAATGGTGATCCACCCATATTGACCCGAAGATCAACAATGAGTTTTTTGATACCACGTTGTGAGATTTCGTTGACTAGCTTATGTATTTGTACATCCGTAGTACCTCGAGCTAAAAAACTGGGTACAAACAAAATTGCTGTATCGGAGTTGAGTATTTGATACCACGGCTCCCAAACCTTAGCTGATTCTGGGGTCAACTGGATATTGATTTTAGAAGTTCCTCCCCGATGAATGTTCAGTTTTGTCTCAAGATGTTGTGCTTCTGCCCTATCTATTCTTTGAAGTAATTCAGAAGCAGGCATTTGAGCATCATTTATGGATAAAATTTCGTCTCCAATACGAAATCCCATTCGATCCGCTGGTGTCTTGGGTTGAACATAACGAACCACCAAACGATTATTCTGTAATAGTGGCAAAAATCCAAACCTAAAAAAACGTGTCTCCTGCCCTAATGTTATTTCAGGAACATCGTTTTCGTCAGGCTGTAAACCCCAAACAGAAAAGTGAGGATCGTGAACCTTACGAACTTCAAGTGCAAGGATGTGTTCGAAATCCGAGTTGTAACAGGTTACATCCTTGCATTTGTCACGAAGGAGTTGGTCAATATTGTTTAACCATGTTTCAAGATTAATCTCGTTTGGATTGACGTATTTTTCTGTAACCAATGTTCGGAATTCTGCAAAAAAGCGACCAATGACTTGGTTTTCAGCCTTTGCACTGACTGAAAACCAAAGAACAAATAGTACAAAAATAATCTGTTTCAAAAACACAAAATCGTCTTCCGCTTCTATTGCCTTAACCCTTTGGGAGTCTAGGTGTTAAACATGGGCATTTTGGTTTTTTAGGTCAATCCTCAAGACCTGAACAATTGCCAACCATATACATATACGTCAAGGTTTTAAAGGTGTTCACTAGCTTGAGTCAAGTTCTCAACATGATGACGCACACGTTTAAGGCGTTCGTTAAGTTCAGCCAATCGTTGTTTTTCCAGATTTAAAGCATTTTCTGCTAAATCTGAATTTTCAATCCAACTCATTAAAAGTCCTTGTAGCATCTCTAGTTCAGCAACTTCGGTTGTAGCCACCTCGAGAGCGTCCTCTGCCTCACTTTGATTTACATTTATTTTTGCTGGTATGACCACTGGTGTTTGCGGCGATAATGCTTTCAATTCTTGTGAAAGAGTTTCAAGGCGCGTCATCGAAATTCCCATTTCTTTCTTTGCCCAATTTATCCAATGTTCGCCAAGTTCTGGAGTGGCAATCTCGCGCTCAAGTCGCTGAATGAAATATGCAGTGCGAGTAATACGGGCTTGAAGTTTTTCAGGGGTCATAGGTTCAGGATCAGTATGTTTCTGAGCCTCCTCAAGATAAGACCGAATTTCGGTTTCTGCTTCCGTATAAAAAGAAAGTTGAGTAGGCGTTGCAGTTTGTTTCAGTTGCTCGAGCGTTTGAATTTGACGCTCAAAATACTTAATAGCATCAATAGCCATAAAAGTTGCTCCTTATGAAATGTATTGTCTCAGGCTAACTTTGAATGTTGGAATATTTATGTGCCCAGCGCAAAGTTGCTCTAAAAGCTTCTGGAGAAATTCTCGTTCAGGACGCAAATAACCCCCATGAGTCCGTGGTACAAGACCATTTGTGCGCGATAATTCCAGTGCCGCTCGATACCAAGCATGACCGCTATTTTCAGATACTCGAATCAAATTACCCTGATTGCCAGTTTACATGCCGTTCGTGACCGCCAACGCGAACAAAGAAGCATGAGTCTTAATCTCAAAACCATCCCGTGTCCGAGCATGTAAGCGCTGAATACCCATCGATTCCAACTGTGAATTCACCGTCTCAA
>JANMUC010000486.1:0-4600 GCA_031391225.1 Deinococcales bacterium | reverse complement strand
TTGAGACGGTGAATTCACAGTTGGAATCGATGGGTATTCAGCGCTTACATGCTCGGACACGGGATGGTTTTGAGATTAAGACTCATGCTTCTTTGTTCGCGTTGGCGGTCACGAACGGCATGTAAACTGGCAATCAGGGTATGAAGTTTCAAGAAGTATTAACCAAAACGAATCATACCGTTGGCTTTTTGGATTGTTCAATCGTCTCGAGAATCGCTTGAATGACTTTCTTCGGTTCTGTGATTTGTGGAAAATGCCCACTGGTAAGGCATTGATAATGGGTAGAAAGCAGTGATAGTTTCAGATTTTCGATCTGGTAACGCTGATGTAAATCAAAAGCGGCGTTTGGTACAAAAGGCATTTTTTGCATCCCCGAAATCACCGCCACTGGAATCGCTGGAAAGGGATGAGATTGGAGCTGCATTACCGTATGCTGAATAGATTCATCTTCTGAATATTTGAAAGGGTCTTTTAATTTCTCGAATTTTTTGAGGCTCTCGTTAAAAAATTCCAGTAAAAATGGGGGTTTATGTTGTTTTTGCAGCATAATTTCTTCCAGATGTGGCGCATCCACCAAGACTAAACCAGTCACTTCCTGCGGAAATTGTTGAGTGTACAACTGTGCAAATAACCCGCCAAGCGAATGCCCAACCAGAACATAAGGCGGTGTTAATTTCAGAGCATTCAGCAGCCCTCGTAAATTAGCGATCACTTGATTCCCATCTTGGGCAACTTGGGCTTTGGATGAATTCCCAACCCCTAAACGATTGAACAAAAGAACCTGATTTTCTGCAACGAATGCCGAATAAACCTGATCCCAATTCTCGAGTGGCATGCGAAAACCATTGAGGAAAACAACAGTGCTTTTACTTACACCAGTTAAATTGTACTCAAAAACCATTTGTTCTACTCGAGTCACTGATTTTTGCATGGGTTGACTTGTCATGATTTCCTTACGTTGCTCATGTTTCAAAAGTTTCATGTGATCGCGTTAGCAATCTAAAAATGGTGATTGAATCGTTTGGGTGCGGAAACCAAATACAAATCAACCTCGAGCCTCAAAACTCAGGCTCGAGGGTACGATGACCATCAGTGTTCGCTTTTTAACTCAAAGCAGTTATTTTCGCCAATTTCTCGTACAGCTCGAGTTCTTCCGCCGTGGGTTCTTTGGGGACGGCAATCCGAATCTCGAGCAGCATATCCCCCCGAGTTCCATCGCGTTTAATCCAACCTTGGTCACGAAGCCGCAACACACGCCCAGCTTGTGAACGGGCTGGGATACTAACTTCTCCGCGCCCTTCGAGCGTGGTGGCTGTAATCTTGCCGCCAATCACAGCTATCGGTGCGGGAACTTCAGTGATGATTCGCACGTCATCGCCCTCGAGTTTGATATTCGGGTCTGACTCGAGTTTGACGGTCAGCATGACGTTGCCGCCACCTGGCGCTTGACCATTCAAACGCAATTTTGTGCCGTCTTTTGTACCGCGTGGAATGGCAACCTCGAGCCGTTTACCGCCAACTTCAACGGTGCGGGTTGTGCCATGAAAACCTTCTTGCAAGCCAATACGCACCGTGCCTTCAACATCTCGAGCGGGGGCGCGTTGTTCGGAGAAAACATCACCGAACGGACTGGTGTTGACCCGTGCGCCACCCCGAGTTCCTCGAGTGCCGCTGCTGGTAAAACCGCCACCGAAAAGGCTGCTGAAAAAATCGCTAAAATCGCCCGCGTCGCCAGCATTTCCGCCGCGAAAACCACCACCGCCAGGGAATCCCCCAGGAAAACCGCCGCTCGAGCCGTAATCGTCGTAGATTTTGCGTTTTTCGGCATCGCCCAGCGCTTCGTAAGCCTCGTTGATTTCCTTGAATTTGGCTTCCGCCGCAGGATCGCCCTTGTTGCGGTCAGGATGAAATTCTTTGGCAAGCTTGCGGTACGCACTCTTGATCTCGTCTTCGGTTGCGCTTTTACCTACGCCGAGGGTTTTGTAATAATCCTTGTATTGGCTCACCGAAAACTCCTGATTACCCGTTGATACTCGAGGTTCTTATTCTACCTCGAGATTTGAAATCATGAACCTAACGTAGGGGCGCTGCTTGCTGCGCCCTCGCCCCTACACCTCAATTGCTTTTTTTAGAAACAATCACCCTGGCTGGGCGAATCAATTTGCCTTTTAAAACAAAGCCCGTTTGGAAGACCTCGAGAATCTTGTCGTCCTCGTCGCCAGGTTGTACACCAAGGGCTTCGTGAACCATTGGGTCAAAGGTGGCACCCTTGCCCGGGACTTGTTCGACACCAAAGCCCGCCACTGTTTTCAAGAAGTTCTCGCGCACGCTCGAGAGTCCTGGCAGCAGCGTGGCAGGGTCTTTCACACCGGCGTCGATGGCTCGAGAGAGGTCGTCAAAAATCGGCAGCAATGACTCGACTGCACTGGCTTCACCGTTGCTTTTGGCTTCGGTCACATCTTCACCAGTGCGACGGCGGTAATTTTCAAAATCTTGTTGCAAACGCACGTAACGGGTTTTCCATTCGGCAACCTCGCGCTCCAAATCTTCGGCGCGTTGCAGTTTCTTCTGGAATTCCTCGAGTTGCGCCATCATGTCAGGGTCAATGCCTGGCATTTCGCTCTCGAGATCGTCGTCTCTCAGGTTGTTGGCGTCAAGGTTGTCTACGATTTCGGCTTCAATTCTTGTTTCGGTTTCATCTTTTGGGGTTGGAATATCGTTCATGCTCTCTCCGATTGATGTCGCTTTGGTTTCAGGATGCGTGCATGGGGGCAGGTTTTAAAACCCACCCCCATGTGATTGACTTTATTTTAATTGGTGGGTTTGAAGTCTGCGTCAATCACATCTTCATCGGTTTTTGGAGCCTGTGTGCCGCCGTCGCTATTCGCACCATCAGCATTTTGTGGGGTGGCTTGCATCAATTCACGCAGTGCCGTCTCGAGGCTGGATTGCAAACTTTCGATCTTGCTGTCATCATCGGCTTGAATCGCGTCTTTGGCTTCATCGGCAAGTTTTTGCACCTTGTCTTTGAGTTCTTGCGGTGCATTTGCACTTTCAGCAATTTGCTTCTCGGCTTGAATCCGCAAGCTGTCGAGCGTATTGCGCTTTTCGACTTTGGCTTTGCGTACCTTGTCGGCTTCGGCGTTTTGTTCCGCTTCGGTAATCATGCGGTCAATTTCGTCTTTGCTTAGCGTGGTGGTGTTTTCGATGCGAATGCTGGCTTCTTTGCCCGTGCTCTTTTCTTTCGCGCCGACATGCAAAATACCGTTCGCGTCAATGTCAAAAGTCACTTCAATTTGTGGCATTCCGGCTGGCATCGGTGGGATGCCTTCGAGCTTAAAACGACCCAAGCTCTTGTTGTCGTTTGCCATTGGGCGCTCGCCTTGCAAGACGTTGATTTCCACGCCGGGTTGGTTGTTTTCGGCGGTGGTGTACGTCTCGGTTTTCTTGGCTGGAATCGCGGTATTGCGGGTGATCATTGGGGCAACCATGCCGCCTTTAACCTCGACGCCCAAAGTCAACGGCGTCACGTCCACCAGCACAATATCACCGATGCTCGAGTCACCACTGAGAATACCCGCTTGCACGGCAGCACCGAGTGCCACGGCTTCGTCAGGGTTGACGCTCTCGTTTGGTTCTTTGTTCAGCAGGCTTTTGACCAGCGCTTTAACGGCTGGAACTCGAGTCGAACCACCGACCAAAATCACTTCGTCAATCTTGCTGGCATCGAGTTTGGCATCTTTCAACGCTTGTTCGACTGGGGTGCGCACGCGCTTGAGCAGGTCGCTAATCAGGCTCTCGAATTGGGCGCGGGTCAAGCGCTTCTCGAGGTGCATTGGGGTGCGGGTTTCAGGGTCAAACGTGATGAACGGCAGTGAAATGGTGGTTTCATTCGCGGCTGAGAGATCAATCTTGGCTTTTTCTGAAGCCTCGATCAGACGTTGCAACGCCGAAGGGTCTTTGCGAAGGTCGAACTTGTGCTCCTCGAGGAAGCTTTCGGCAAGCCATTTGACAATGCGTTGATCGAAGCCAGCGCCGCCCAAGTGGGTGTCGCCGTTGGTGGATTTGACCTCGAACACGCCGTCACCAATCTCGAGCACGGTCACGTCGAACGTACCGCCACCAAGGTCGAAGACCAAAATGGTTTCGTTGCCTTTTTTATCTAAACCGTAAGACAATGCGGCTGCGGTTGGTTCGTTGATGATGCGCAGCACGTTTAAGCCCGCGATGCGCCCTGCGGCTTCGGTGGCTTCGCGCTGCGTGTTGTTAAAATAGGCTGGAACGGTAATCACCACGTCGGTGACTTTATAACCGAGTTTGGCGCTGGCATCGTCCACCATTTTGCGCAAGATCATGGCGCTGATTTCTTCGGGAGCTTTCAGACCGTCCGTGGTTTCGATGCGAATGCCATTATTTGGACCTTCGACCACCTTGAACGGCGCACGGTTGGCTTCTTCGCTGACTTCTTCCCAACGGCGACCAATAAAGCGCTTGATCTCGAAGAAAGTGTTTTGAGGATTTAAGGCAGCTTGACGACGGGCAACATTACCGACCAGACGGTCAGCGCCCTTAAAAGCCACGACAGAAGGCGTAATACGCG
>JANMUC010000369.1:0-3003 GCA_031391225.1 Deinococcales bacterium | reverse complement strand
TTTGACCTGATCGACAGTCTTGGTCAGTTTCAATCTGGCAGGTGATACTCGAGGTTCTGGTGGTGGACGCGGCGCTGGGATCACCCGAATTCTGGCGGAGGCGCTGAGTTTTTGCCCGTTGCCCTCAAGGGTTGCCGTGTTCAAGATTTTGCCTTTGGCGTCGCTCGAGACTTGTGCCGCAAGTCTCAACACTCGGGTTTCACCGGCTTTTAAGTCAAAAGTTTCTTGCAAGGCTGTACCACTTAAACCTTGCGGCAAAACATCAACCAGCTTAATCCCACTCACGCTCGAGCCGCCAATATTGCTGGCGGTGATCGTAAAATTCACGGTTTCACCGGCATTCACTTCACTACGGTCAACTGTTTTCTCGAGAATTAATTTTGCAGGTTTTACTGGAAGTTTGGTTGGTTCGGGTGCTACAACGGTGACTGGAATCTCGAGCGTCGCGCAACCCGAACCCAGGCTGATGTTGATCTTCCCGCTCGAGTTGGCACTGACCGCAACACTTGCCGAAAAGGGTTTGCTGCGCGAGGTTTGTCCTTGAGGTTCATAACCCAGGGCGATCCCTGCGCTGGAGGTCAGTTCCAACTGAACTGGCACCAACGCGCCAAACAGCGTCGTGACTTGAACCTCTAGATTCGCACTTGTCCCCGATGACAACTCGAGGGCTTTTGGTTGAACATTTGGTTTTAGCTGAACCCCATAATTGATCGCTACATTTGCAGCGATATCAGCTTTGAGATTGACGTTCAAGGTTTGAGTGTTTGCACCCTCCATTTGGTCTGGCTCGAGCTTGTAGGTTCCTGGCACGAGCCTCAGGCTGGTTGGTGCTTGATATTGAACGCCTTTGATCTTGAAACCAGCTTTGATTGGCTGAACTGCTCCGCAAATGATCGCTCGAGCAGAAACTTGCAAAACGCCTGTCGGAGCTGGCTTGGCAGGCTCGAGCGCGGTTTTTGGCGTTGGAAAACCAGGAATTCGGGCAAACAAGGGCTTGCCGCCAATTTTAAACCTGAACGCCACCGAGTTTGAAAATTGCTTGGTGGTCGGCAAAACCCTTGTCAAAATTTTCCAGGTGCCAACCAAATCTGGCGTGACCAGAATCGTGTTGCCCTTCCAAGCCAAATTCTCCGATATTGCCAGCGGTATCGAATTGGTCGGCTCGACCAAACTGAGCACCATTTCTTTCTGACCGTCCGCATCGTAGTTCTCGAGCGTGACTTTTTGCCCGATGGCATCCTTGCCAATGTCGAGGTATGCCACCAGTTGATCTTGCCCAAATTGCCCTCGGACATTGACCGTGAACTGGCTGGCTTCGACCCGCACCCCCTGGCTGGCACGAAGCTGAAATGAATTCTTGCCATTGCCAGCACTTTGCACCGACATTGGGTAAAACCCGACGTTTAGTGACCCAGAATAAAGTTGTACAAAAGAGTGCTTTAAACTCGAGCCAAACTTTTTGTTGACCAGTTGCAATTTGGCGCTGTTAGCCAGTTTAAACGTCGTCTCGAGTTTGGCGTTTTTGGCGTACAACTCGTCGCCGTAATAATTCTTTCGATCCGTTTTGTTGGCGTAATCATTCAGATTTAATTCTGGACTGAAAACCTCGAGTGACGCGTTTTTCAGGTCCTGATTGACGCTCAGACGATAATCTTCCGCACCGATTTTCCAACCGACGCTCGAGCCGATGCTGACCAGTGGCAATGCCAAATCCGATTTGGAGGCGACGTTGACGGGATTGACGCCAGTTGCGGTTTGGGCGAATGCAAAACTCGAGAGGATAAAAATGGCGGAAACTCGAGCGAGGAGATTTATGGGTTTTGTGGTGCGTGCAGATTTTGTGGCAGGGTGAAGAGGAGCTTCACCCTTACAGCACAACGCTTTTTTGTAGGGGTGAACCTTCTTGACCATAAAACGCACCTTCTTGATCCCAAAACGCACCTGTCTTGCCCTTGAACCAGCACCTAACGGGCTTGGGCGCTTCGGGCGGGATCGCTTCGGGCATGGTCGCTTGTGTTCACCCGCATTGGCAAATTCCATATCGTTACAAATCCTTGTTTTAATCTGCACATCTCGAGCTTCAACCTTTATTTTAGTACGCCCTGTGATTGCGCAAAGAATGGCGTTTAAGGGCTTCATCGAATCACCTCTTCAAAGCTGATATTTGGGTCGGTCACAACGTTTTCTGGCGGCAGTGCGCTAAAGATTGGGTAAACGAGTTTGTACACTCCAGCCTCGAGAATTCCTGGAATCTTGATCGTGTCATTCTCGAGTGTGCTGATGAGAACTGCGCCGTTGCTCGAGGTCAGGGTTGCAATGCCTCGGGTTGCATCTTTTGGCAATGGGTCGGCAATGGCAAGGTTTTGCACGGGTGCGCTTAACGTGATGGTCATGGTGATGGCGTATCCAGCACCGCCTTGCACCAAGGATTTCACAATTTGCACTGGACCCCTGGAGACGGTGGTGGCTCGAGCTTTGACGATGGCTGCACGGTTTGGATACAGCGGGAAGTCTTCGATGCTGATACCGCCTCCAGGCACACGAACTTTACGGTTTCCTGGTTGCCCTTCATCGTCGGGTTCTGGCTTGGGTTGGTACGGCACGGTAATCGGGTCGAGGCGCAGGGCGTAAACCCCGTCAGCCTCGAGGTCGGTGATGTTGTACCGCCCAAGGCTGTCGGTGATCGCGTAACGTCCGTCGGACAGGTAAACTCGAGCGCCCGCGAGTGGGGTGTCGATGCCGATTTCAAAGCTGTTGTTGTCGTTGTTGTCGATGTACACCCGTCCAAGAATCACGGGTTTGTTGGCGAATACACCTTTGCTGGTTTTGACGCCCGCCGTGGCGGTGTTGCTGGCAACGACCACGGAAAGTGGTCCTGCTTTGGCAAGGGCGCTGGCGGTATTAATGACTTGTCCTTCAGGCAAGAGCGGCGTGGCAATCGTGACGAGTTGAATCGTGCGGGTTGCTCCTGGCTCGAGGTTTCCTGGGATGGTGTATTTCAGG
>JANMUC010000343.1:0-5201 GCA_031391225.1 Deinococcales bacterium | reverse complement strand
CAAATACCATGCCATCGGCGCAGAAATCCCAAAAGGCGTGCTGCTGGTCGGACCTCCTGGCACGGGCAAAACCCTGCTGGCGAGGGCTGTCGCAGGTGAGGCTGGCGTGCCGTTTTTCACGGTCAGCGCCTCGGAATTTATGGAAATGTTCGTCGGCGTTGGCGCTTCAAGGGTTCGCAGTTTGTTCGATGACGCCCGCAAAGCCGCACCCGCCATCATTTTTATCGACGAGCTTGACAGCATTGGTCGCAAGCGCGGCGCAGGTATTGGCGGCGGTCACGACGAGCGCGAACAAACCCTCAACCAGATTTTGACCGAAATGGACGGCTTTGACAAAACCACCAGCCTGATCGTGATGGCAGCCACCAACCGCCCAGACATTTTGGATTCGGCATTGTTGCGCCCAGGTCGTTTTGATCGCCAGGTTACAGTGGGCTTGCCAAGCCTCAGGGAACGCGAGAGCATCTTGCAAGTCCACATGCGCAACAAACCAATCGACTCGACCGTTCAAGTGCCACAATTGGCATTGATGACGCCAGGGATGAGCGGTGCAGATTTGAAAAACCTAACCAACGAAGCTGCACTCGAGGCGGCACGAAAAGCCAAGACGACGATTGGACAAGAGGATTTCGGACGTGCGTTCGATAAAATTACCCTCGGTTTGGAACGCTCGAGCTTGGTCCTGACCCAGGAATTTAGGAAAATGACGGCATACCACGAGGCGGGTCACGCCGTGATTTCGCAGGTGCTCGAGCATTCGATGAAGCCAATAAAAATCAGCATTGTGCCAAGGGGTCGGACCTTGGGCGTCGCCATGTACGCCCCGATGGACGAAGTGCAAACCCTGGACATTTCCAAGGAACGCGCCGAAGCCATGTTGACCAGCGCCTTTGGTGGACGCGCCGCCGAGGAAGACTTTATCGGCAGCGTCGGCGCAGGCGCGAGCAACGACTTTCAGCAGAATCTAAACCTTGCCCGCCGTATGGTACTCGAGTGGGGCATGGGAGACCGTCTCAAAAATATTGCTTGGGGCAACGGTTCGCAGAACCCTGTCTTCTTGGGCGAGCAAATCATGAACCGTGCCGAGGTCAGCGAAGAAACTGCCAGAATGATCGATGAGGATATCCGTGACATTCTCGAGCGCACCTACAAAGATGCCAAACGCATTTTGCACGAGTACGCCCAAGCCATGCATGACGTGGCAGCCGCGCTTCTCGAGAATGAAATTATCACTGGCGATGTGGTTCGGGAAGCGGTGGACCGCGTTAAACGAACCATTGATGTGAATTTGACCCCAGCCTAATTTTTGGTCTAACTTCTAAATGCGCTTCCTGTCGAGGGGCGCATTTTTTATGGTTTGGAAACTCGAACATTTTTAAAACCAAAAGCTGAAAATCGTTCGTTTTGCCAAACTGCGTTCAAGTCTTCAGTGTAAAGTAATTGAAAGTTTTGCTCAAGGTATCCTGGATCGGTTTCACGTCTGGCGTTGAAGGCTTGCACGAACATATCGCGGCATGAAACGTCGCAGATCGCATCAAATTGAAACAAGCGATGCAGCACACCGTTGGGTCGCCACGGTTTCTCGAGCATTAAAGATTGCATTTTGGATTCTGTAAAACTCGAGCCGTAAAAACACGCAGCGATCAGCAACACAGCAATGCTCGAGAGTGAAATCTTGCTGCCCCAACCTTGCCAGCCAAACTTCTCGAGGTGTGCGCTGAGTTGCCCCAAGAAGGCGAGCAACGATGCGGCGGGTGCGATGCCGCAACATGCCAAAGCAAGCAGTGAAAATGCGCCTTTCAGGTCAAAATAGGAAACCAGGCGATGCCCAAAGCCAACAAGTGAGAAAAACGCAAGTGGCATAGAGACAAGGCTCATCAGCAAGGTAAACAAAACAGCGAACGCCAATCCAGGCAAGACCAAAAACCCCAGCACTCGAACATTCGCACTCGAGGCAAACAACGACCAGAGCATTGAACTGGCAGAAAAAAGTGCCGCGAACAACACAAAATGCCAAGGCAACAACAACGCCATGCGGTGATACACGACCAATAGAACCGTGGGCGCAAGAATTCCAAAGATCACCGCGAACCTGCGACTTTGCAACCATGTCAACATTATCAACTCCTGTTGCCAAACCCTAGCAACAGCTTGATGAGCAAAACCTCATGAGATCAGCGTTGCTCGAGCGCCAAACGCACCAATTTGGCGCACAACTCTGGGTAACTGACCCCCGCCGCCTTCCAAAGTTGAGGGTACATGCTGGTCTTGGTGAATCCTGGCATGGTGTTGATCTCGTTCAAGAAGACCTCGCCAGTTTCGGGTAGGTAGAAAAAGTCCACCCTCGAGAGTCCAGCGCAATCAAGCGCTTTAAACGCCTTGAGTGCCAGTTCTTGAACGGTTTTTGAAATCTCGGGTGGGATATTGGCAGGGATGTGCATTTCGGCGCGACCCTCGAGGTATTTGGTGTCGTAATCGTAAAATTCGGAATCAAAGGTCAATTCGCCGACGGGGCTGGCTTCTGGGTGGTCATTGCCCAAAATGGCGACCTCGATCTCTCGAGGTTTACTGCCAGCGCTGGCTTCGACAATCACGCGACGGTCAAAAGAAAAGGCAAACTCGAGCGCAGTTTCAAGTTCAGCTTCAGTTTTGGCTTTGGAAATCCCGACACTCGAGCCAAGATTAGCAGGTTTGACAAACACGGGCACTCCAAGGGCTTTGAGCATCTCGAGGGCAGCATTTTTGTCACTCGAGAATCCTGCACGCGTCACAAGTTGATACGGCACTTGCGGAATGTCATGCGCGGCAAGCACCGATTTCATCATGATCTTGTCCATGCTGACCGCACTGCCCAGCACGCCCGAACCGACAAAAGGAATCCCTGCCAGTTTCAGCAAACCCTGCACCGTGCCATCCTCGCCGTTAGGACCATGCAAAATTGGAAACACGACATCAAAATTTTCGGCGCTCGAGGCACTGTGCAGCACCAACTCGCCGCCAGACTCAGCACTCCCCTGCTCGAGTGCCCGATGTGCCTCGGAACTGGGCAACCATTTTCCCTGTTTGGAAATGATGATTGGTGTGACCTCGAATTGATCGGCTGGCAGTGCCTCGAGCACGCTTTTGGCAGAGTTGAGGCTGACTTCGTGTTCTTCGGATTGACCGCCAGCCAGCAGCAAAAGACGGATTTTAGGGTTGGAATTCACCGTGACAGTCTCGAGGTTTGCCATGAGTGATTTATGAGAGATGAAAGTGGCTGTGGATCAGTACTGAAGTTGAAACGCTGCCCAGCCTTATCTCACAAGGTGTGAATTCTCGAGCACACCAAATTCCTTCAAGCAGCGTAAAATCGATTCATGCAGCCTCGAGTCTTTCAAGTTGGAATCCTGCAACTCAAACCCAGTAAGGGCAAACGCGCCCAAAACCTCGAGCATCTGAAAACCACGATGCAAGAATTACTGGAGAGTGGCGAAAAACCAGACGTGCTGGTGCTGCCCGAAGGCGCACTGACGGGGTATTTCTTGCAAGGCGGCGTGCGCGAACTGGCAGTTTCTCGAGATCAATTGTTTGAAGAACTCGAGGACATCTGGTGCGAAGTCTGGGACGCGCCGCTCGACATGGTGATCGGTTTTTTTGAGCGATCCGACAACGATTATTACAACTCTGGCTTGTACGCCCAATTTGGTGGCGAACATCCTGGAATCAAACACGTTCACCGCAAAGTGTTCTTGCCCACCTACGGCGTGTTCGACGAGGAACGCTATCAATCTCGAGGTGGCAGTTTTGACGCGTTTGACACCCGTTTCGGCACTGCCGCGATGGTCATATGCGAGGACGCCTGGCACACCATCACCACCACGATTTGCGCGTTAAAAGGTGCAGAGGTGATTTACATTCTCAGCGCCAGCCCAGTGCGCAATCTCGAGGGTATTGAGCCTAGCAACGTGCGTTACTGGCACAATCTGGTTTCAGGCATTGCCGCCGAACACGGGGTGTTCGCGGTGCTCTCGAGCCTTCCAGGGTTTGAGGGCGGCAAGGGTTTGATGGGCGCAAGCGCCTTATTTCATCCTCGCGGGGATATTGTCGCTCGAGCACCTATTCTCGAGGAAGCCGCTTTGATTGTCAGTATCAACTTGGATGAAATTCAACCGGCACGGTACGAAAACCCATTGCTCTCAGATTTAAGGGCTGGTTTGCCAGGGATGATTGCGTCGCTCGAGGAAGCTATTGGCGTTTAACAATCAAGTAGGGGCGCTGCTCGCTACGCCCTCTTCCAACCAACCCAAATGATATTTTGAGAGAAGGTACTCAATGTTAAACATCATCAAACCAAGCAACAAAGGCGAAAGTATAGACCTTAATTACGCCCTGGTTGCAGAATTCTTGATCGAATTCTTGCGCGAAGAGGTGACTCGAGTCAAAGGCTTCAAGAAAATTGTGCTGGGATTGTCTGGCGGCGTGGATTCCGCAGTTGTAGCGGCTTTGAGTGTCAAAGCGTTCGGCACAGAAAACGTGATTGCCATTCGGATGCCGCACAAAATGTCCAGCCCCTCGAGCTTGTCCGACGCGGTAATTGTGGCACAGAAACTGGGCATTAAACTCGAGACGATTGACATTACCAACATGGTTGAAGGTTATGTGCAAGAAATTCCTGGCATGACCAACCGCCGCAAGGGCAATGTGATGGCTCGAGCGCGAATGATCGTCGGTTTTGATATGGCGGAAGCATTCGGCGCACTTCATCTTGGCACGGGCAACAAAACCGAGCGCTTATTTGGCTATTACACCTGGCATGATATTGCCGACACTGGACCGGTCAGTCCCTTAGGTGACCTTCTCAAAACCCAAGTCTGGGGACTGGCAAAACACCTCGAGTTACCAGAAGTCGTGATTTCCAAAGCGCCGAGTGCTGATTTGGAGGCGAATCAAACCGACGAGAGCGATTTGGGTATCACCTATGCCAGGGCTGATGTGATCATTCACCATTACCTCAAAGCGTACCCCGACCATTACATTGAAAGCCTTGGCTTTAGCAAAGATGAAATCTCACTGGTCAAACGCAAGATCAACGCCACCCATTGGAAACGCGCCCTGCCAATTCATGCAATGGTTTCGAGCACCGCGATTCACGAGTTTTACTTGCGTCCAGTGGATTTTAGATTGTGAACGTCTCGAGTTTGGGATTTTTTGAAAAACTCGAG
>JANMUC010000326.1:0-19500 GCA_031391225.1 Deinococcales bacterium | reverse complement strand
GCCTGACAAACTCAACGAAGCCTGGGAGGTCGTTCGCGGCACTCAGGGCGTGACGGGCTTTGTGGGTACGAAAAATCCGCGCAGTCCGAGCGATTTGTTCCCACTTTCACCCGAAGAGATCAACCGTATTCTCGAGGGTATGGGCGTGATGGGCAAGAAAGAAAAGCCCAAGGTCAAAGCGACCTTCAAAGAGGGCGACACCGTGCGCGTCACGGCGGGACCGTTCAGCGATTTCACGGGTATTGTCAGTGAAGTTAACCTCGAGCGCAGCAAGTTGAAAGTGCTGGTCAGCATTTTCGGACGCGAGACGCCAGTCGAACTCGAGTTTTCCCAAGTCTCAAAGACTTAACCGTTATACCCAGCACGACTTTTACGCTCAGACGAGCGCAAAGTAAAACTTAGCGTCAAAACCCCAACCTCGAGCGTCAGCTTGAAAACGGGGGAGCTAAGGAGGCATTTATGGCAAAGAAACAAGTTGGTTTCGTGAAGCTTCAGCTTCCCGCCGGTAAAGCAACTCCAGCCCCACCAGTTGGTCCAGCCCTTGGTCAACACGGTGCGAACATCATGGAGTTCTGCAAGCAATTCAACGCCGCCACCGCCAGCGCTGGCGACGCGATCATTCCAGTCGAAATCATTATTTTCGCAGATCGCAGCTTTACGTTCATCACCAAAACCCCGCCCATGAGCTACCTGATTCGCAAAGCCAGCGGCATTGCCAAAGGCAGCGGTACGCCAAACAAGAACAAAGTTGGTAAATTAAGCTGGGATCAAGTCCTCGAGATTGCCAAGACCAAAATGCCTGACCTTTCGGCTGCCAGCATCGAAGCTGCCGCAGGCACAGTCGCAGGCACAGCACGCAGCATGGGCGTCACCATTGAAGGGGGTCCGAAATAATGTCAGGTAAACGTTATAAGGCACTGACCAGCATGGTGGACTCCAAAAAAGTCTACACCGTCGAAGAAGCCACCAACTTGGTGAAATCCATTGCCAGCGCGAAATTTGACGAAACCGTCGAAGTTCACGTGCGTTTGGGCATTGACCCTAAAAAGTCTGATCAGAACGTTCGTGGCACTGTTGCCCTGCCAAACGGCACTGGTAAAACCGTGCGCGTTTTGGCACTGACCAAAGGCGAAGGCTTGAACGCCGCCGAAGCTGCTGGCGCTGACATTGTTGGCGGCGACGAACTGGTGCAAAAAATTGCCGACGGTTGGCTCGACTTTGACGCCGTGGTTGCCACGCCAGACATGATGGCTGCGATTGGTTCTAAACTGGGTCGTATCCTCGGACCTCGTGGTTTGCTGCCAAACCCGAAATCGGGCACAGTCGGGCTTAACATTGGCGAGATTGTCAAAAGCCTGAAAGCCGGTCAGATCGAATTCCGCAACGACAAAACAGGTGTGATTCACGCGCCAATCGGTAAAGCCAGCTTTGAACCAGCCAAGCTTGCCGAGAACTTCGCAGCGCTTTACCAGGCGCTCGAGGGTGCAAAACCAGCCACGGCGAAAGGTCAATTTGTGAAAACCGTGTTCATCACGACCACGATGGGACCAAGCGTTCGCGTGACGGTGAGCGGCTAAAGTTTAAAACAAGAATTTTAAAACCGAGACTCGAGTCTCGGTTTTTTTTGATGTCAGAATTCCGAAAAATCTTGCAACGCTCGAGTCTCATCAAACATCAAGACTCCAGAATTTCAAGACTCAATTTTGGAAAACTTGTCTTGTACACCCGAGAATCCAAAGTCAGCAGCGTAAAACCACGATCAAAAGCATGAGCGCCAATCAAGAAATCGGCAAGAATACGGCGTGGTTCAGGTAATTTCTGTTTTTTTCGTGCGCTTGCGTAGATTTGAAAACCCAAACCCGCAAGCTGCCAGATTCGCGCCTCGAGATTCCAATCCACTTCAATTCGGGTTGCGCTCAGAAAGCTGTCTACCGTGGCAATAGTGCGTTTTGGTTTGGCGATCAGTTCGCTATACACGGCTGGACAAATCAGCAATTTGCCACGTGCCAGGGCTGCCAGCAAAGCATTTTCTGCAAGCTCGGCATGAACATCATCCGCCTCGAGAAGCGCCGAAATAACATTCGTATCAATGCCCGTCATTCCTCAGACCAACCACGTGACACCGCAGATTCGTCTTTGATTTGCTTCAGGCTTTTGCCCTTACCAACGCGCTCTAAACCACGAAATTGACGAAATGGATTTTCTCTGGGTTGAGGTTTAACTTCAATCGTTAAACCGTTTGTTTGAAACTCGAGGGAGTCACCAGAGTCCACGCCTAAAAAGCGCCGAACCTCGAGTGGGATGGTGATTTGACCTTTACTGGTGATTTTTGCAATCGCTTTCATATTCTTACTTTAGTTGTTTCTTTCCTTACTTTCAAGTCTCGAGTTTCGGCTTGAATGACTCAGGAGCTATTCTTGGTCAAAGATGGCTTCAATGTCCTGATGACCGTGCAAAATACGTCGAACCAAAATCTCTTCTGAAGTGGGAATGTAAAAAATCAGGTGTTTACCTGCATTAAAAACCCGCAAACCTGACTGCAAATCGTTTCTCGAGCGTCCAAGTTCGGGAAATACTGTTAAGTCTTCAACTTGTCGCAAAATCATCCGAACTTGCTTGTCCGCCAGTGTTTTTCCATTGCGAGCGTGAAATTTCCAGATGTTTGCAAGGTCTTCAAGTGCCGATTCGGACAGAATGTACCAAAAATTCACTTAACTTTTCTGCCTGTCATTCACACGGCGTTTGACTTCATCAAAAATTTGATCGGTATTCTCAAAGCGTTTGAAATTCTTGGCTTCCATGTCATTATCCGCCTCGAGAAGCAAAGTTTTGAGTTTACCAAAAGCAGTTTCACGTTCGGCAAGCAAGCGTAAACCAGCCCTAACGACCTCGCTCGAGGAAGCAAAAGCCCCACTTTTAACGCGGTCTTCAACGAAACGCTCGAGTTCTGAAGTGAGGGAAACGTTCATAGAGCAATTTTAGGAAAGAAAAACATGAATGTCAATTTTTGTTATTGGTTAGGATTTGACCATCAAGTTTCAACTCGAGTCTCAGTTTTTTGTTTGTATCTTGAGTCTCCCTTATTCAATGCCCAAACTGAACTTTAATGCGTCTGAATTCTCGAGCCAAACACGACGTTTCTCCAGGCGAATAAACCCTTGCCTGTAAAATTCCCCGAGTTTTCGACTGACCAATTCTGGAACAGTTCCAAGTTGACTGGCAAGTTCGGAATTGGTTGGGAGTTGAAACCCTTCGCTCGAGACGTGCTCGAGCAGATACGCGCCAAATCGTTGATTCAGTTCGCTGAAAAAGAGTTGTTCGGTACGCCGAATTAGTTTGGAATGACGGTTTGCCAAGAATCGAAGGCTGGCGCTCGCAAGGCTCGGTGATCGCTCGAGGGCAAGACTCAGAACATCAATTGGGATGCACAATAACACCCCAGTCTCGAGCGTGATACAACTTGCAGCATGAATTCGAGGATCGAGGAAGGCGGCAACCAACCCCAGTATTTGCCGTGAACCTTCAACGCTTAAAGTCAACTCTCGAGCACCGTCTGGGCTACTCGAGAAGGTTTTGAAATATCCGCTCGAGACAACAAAAATACTACTCGCAACATCACTCTCGAGATACACGGTTTGACCAGCTTGAAAGGATTTTGTTTGGCTTTGACGCATCAACTCGAGCAAGTCTGATTCGAGCACATCTCTGAAGATGACCGTATTTTGAAGGAGTTGCAGTTGATCCTCGAGCGTCATGCGAGATTCTTACACACCAAAGAAATCTCGAGCTTTTTTGATGTAACTGCTCATTTCTTGGGGTACGTCGCCCAGTTGATAAATCGCATCAACCGGACAAACTGAAAAACAAGCTCCACAACAAATACATTCATCTGGATGAATGAAAAACTGGTCATCACCCTCATAAATGCACTCGACTGGACAAACATCAGTGCAGGCTTTGTCTTTGACTCCGACGCAGGGCTGGGTAATCACATATTCGTACATGCCCCCAATTTTGCGCTCAAACTCGAGTTTTGTCGTTGACTTAAGTCAAGCACCTCGAGGAATACCCAAAAACATTGTGCGTGGCTCGAGACTGGAGTTTTGATTTTCGTGCTATCCCAAGTCCGCTCCTAGCGTCGCAAAAACAGTTAGGATAGCTCGAGTGGCACCTCTCTAAACTCGAGTTTCATTTTTTGACTGGAAGGCTGGCGGGAGTTTTGTCGTTTGACTCGCACAGGGCGCGTCTTTAGAATGTAATGGTTTAAAGGTTTCTATCCGCTCAAGATCAAACTCGAGCGTTCATGAAGGAGGATTTGTGGATTACGCAACACAGGTGAATGGCGCTTTGTACATTGGATTGTTCGCCCTGTTGGGAGCAGGTATTGTTTACGCCACGCTCGGCATCGCCAAACTCGCGTTCACCTATGCTGGTTCGCGCCGTTTTGGTCCGAGCAAAGCCAAGAACGATGTGTACGAATGCGGCGAGGCAACGATTGGTGACACGAACGTTCAGTTCAATCTGAATTATTACCTGTTCGCCATGTTGTTCGTGATTTTCGATGTCGAAGCGGCGCTCTTGTACCCGTGGGCTGCGGCGTTCGATTCGCTCGGACTGGCTGGACTGCTCAGCGTGGTCACGTTCATCGTGATCTTGTTCCTCGGCTTTTTTTACGCACTGCGAAAGGGGGCTTTAAAATGGGTTTACTAGGAGTTGATAAACGCCCCGAGAACGTCATCATGGGAAGCCTGGATGATCTGATCAACCTCTCGAGGTCGCGCAGTTTGTGGCCACTGACGTTTGGGATTGCGTGTTGCGCCATCGAAATGATGAACTCGAGCGCCACCCGTTACGACATGGATCGTTTTGGCGTGTTTTACCGCAACACCCCGCGTCAAGCCGATGTGATGATTGTGTCCGGTACGGTCAACAAGAAAATGGGCAAACGCGTTCGCATTCTCTGGGAGCAAATGTCTGAGCCAAAATGGGTCATCAGCATGGGCGCTTGCGCCAACCAAGGTGGACCATTCCGTCAGGGTTACAGCGTGCTCGAGGGTGTGGACAAGATTGTGCCAGTGGACATTTACGTGCCTGGTTGCCCACCGCGTCCCGAAGCCCTGATGCAAGCCCTGCTGTTGTTGCGCGACAAGGTTGCCGACCCAGCCGCGCGTTACGTGCCTGGAACACTGATGGACGCCGATTTTGATCCATTGGCAGAGCCAGGGCAGGACGGACGGATCGCGTTATGACACTTGCTGCACAAATTACATCTAAAGTTGTGCCGCTCGAGTCTGGGGCAGTGCAGGGTTTCTCGAGTGGGTTGCGGGTACGCAGTGAAAATTACTTGGATGAAACCACGTTTTTTGTGCATCCAGAGGATTACCGTGCACTTTGCGAACGACTTTACAAGGCGGGATTTGACTTCCCACGTTGTTTAAGTGGTTCGGACATGGAGTTTGGTTTGCGGGTCACACTGCACCTTCAGAGTCTCGAAACCAAAACCAAAGCCATCATCATCACTGACCTGAAATATGCCGCACCTCGAGTTGCCAGCGTTTCCGACTTGTGGGGCGGCGTCGAATGGCACGAACGCGAAGCTTACGATTTGGTCGGCATCACGTTTGAAAACCATCCTGACTTGCGCCGAATTCTGCTCGAGGATGATTGGACGATTCACCCGTTACAACGCAAATACAACACCAGGGGGTACTTGGTGAGCACTTGGACGGAAAAAACCTTCCCGACTCCTGCGGTTTGGGAAGAGGGTTTTGTGCCGTTCTCGGCTGTGGCAGCACCCATTGCCCATGCGCCTAAAGCTGTTGCACCTGCTGGAGATACACCTGCAACCTCAAGCACAACTCCAGACTCAAGCGCTGCCGCACCTGCTGGTGAAGCACCCGCCAAAAAGCAACCCAAGCGTTGGGTTCCAAAAGACGGTTCTGCCCCTGCTGCCGAAACTTCGAGCGCTGCCGCACCTGAATCCGCGCCCGTTGCCGACGTAGGGGCGCTGCTTGCTGCGCCCGCCTCTGCATCCATCACACCCGAACCTACACCCGCGCCCGTTGCTGCCGTTGAAACCTCGAGCGAACCCGCATCCGAAGAACCCAAAAATCCGAAAATCAAACGTTGGGTTCCAAAAACAAAGGAGGGCGAATAATGTCCGCCGTTCTCAACCCCACCGCGCTCGAGACTGTCGAAGGGCGCACCGATGAAATGCTGATCAACTTGGGACCGCAGCATCCCGCCACGCACGGCGTTTTGAAGGTCGTGCTTGGCGTGGATGGCGAGCGTGTCACCCGAGCGATTCCGCACATTGGTTTCTTGCATCGCAACCACGAGAAGCTCGAGGAAGTTCGCACGTACAGCATGTGCATTCCGTACACAGACCGCATGGATTACGTTTCGGGAATGCAGAACGAATTGCCGCTTTGCTTGGCTGTCGAGGATATGCTGGGTATCGAAGTCCCTGAGCGCAGCAAGTACATCCGTACCATATTGTTTGAACTCTCGAGAATCGCGTCTCACTTGGTTTGGATTGGCACGTACATGCTCGATTTGGGTGCGATCACCCCGTTCTTGTACGCCTTCCGTGACCGTGAAATGATTTTGGACATTATTGAAAAGACGGCTGGCGCTCGTTTGCTGCCAAATTATTTCACGTTTGGTGGCGTGCGCCGCGATCATCACCCCGCCATGCTCGAGGATATTCTCGAGTTCTTAAAATTCTTTGAAACCAAATTGCCCGAGTACGAGGCGCTCACGATTGATGCGCCCGTGTTTCAGGCGCGTACCGTCGGTGTCGGTGTGCTCGACCCGCAGGTGGCACTCAATCACGGGGTCACAGGTCCAAACTTGCGTGGCTCAGGGATTCCTTGGGATTTACGCAAAGACGAACCGTATGACGCCTATCCGTTTGTGGACTTCGAGGTTTGCGTCGAACTCGGTTGTGATGCTTACAGCCGCTCGAGGGCACGTTTCCGCGAGTTTTATGAAAGTATCAAAATCATCCGTCAAGCCATCGCGCAATACCCTAAAGTCGGTCCAACCCTGCCAAAACTGCCGCGCATCAAACCAACCGCAGGCGTCGAACGCTACCGTGCCGCCGAGATTTCCAGGGGGCAGTTGGGCGTGTATTTGATTTCGGATGGCACTGAAAAACCGTTCCGCTCCAAGCACCGCAGCCCGAGTTTTTGCACGCTTCAGGCATTGCAGGACATGTTTGTGGGTTCTAAATTCTCCGATGCAATTGCCATTCTGGGCAGCATTGACATTGTGCTCGGGGAGGTAGACCGATGAGTTTGTATGAAAACAAAGAACCACGTATGCCGCTCGAGCGGGTCGCCATTCCTGAAAACAAGCATTTTAAATTGCGTAACAAGTATCACGCACTTTTGAACAATCACAATCCAAAGGGCAATTTGTTGTCCGCCATTTTTGGTTATGTTTCCTTGTTTGGCACAACTTTGCTGGTTCTGGCACTGACCTATCAAGGTTTGCCAGCACTGCTCGAGGCTCTGGGCGCAGCGAAAAATTCCTTCTGGTACAACCTGGTTTACGGTTTGCTTGGACCTGTTTTGATGTTCTTGTTTGTGGCTGTGGTCGCACTGATTAACATTTTGATGTTGCGTAAATACTTGGCAAAAGTTCAAAACCGTTACGGACCACTGCACCACGGACCTTCGGGTGTGTTACAAACCGTGTTTGACGCACTCAAACTTGTATCCAAAGAAGATTTCGCCCCTGCGATGGTCGAAGAAACTATTTTCACGCTTGCACCAGTAATCGTGTTCGTATCAGCGTTCATCATGATTGCTGTCATGCCGTTCGCACCAGGTTGGGTTTTCTCGGATGTAGACGCTGGTGCGTTGTTCATCATTGCCGCCGGTACGCTTGGTGGTTACGGCGTGTTGTTGGCAGGTTGGAGCATGAACAACAAGTACGGTTTGATGGGTGGACTTCGTGCTGCCGCGCAACTGGTCAGTTACGAAGTGCCGCTTTCAATCGCGCTTTTGTCTGTGGTTGTGTACAACGGCTCGATGAATTTGACGACCATTGTTGAATCACAAGCCACAGTTTGGAATGTTTTCCCACTGTTTATTCCGTTTGTGATTTACCTGATCGCCGGTCTTGCCGAAATCAAGATGACGCCGTTTGATTTGCCCGAAGCCGAATCCGAGCTTGTCGCAGGTTTCAACACCGAGTACGGCGGAATGCGTTTCGGTTTCTTCTTCGTTGCCGAATTTGCCGAGTTGTACTTACTGCCCGCAATCTTGGCGATTTTCTTCTTGGGCGGCTGGCATGCGCCAACGTTACCCATCATTGGCGAACTCGTGATTCGGACTAACGCCCCAGCGCCCACCGATGCCTCGAGTATCCTGGGTTTGCTGCAAACCATGTTCGCCCCTGGTGGTATCGGTCAAAACTTGCAGTACGCGTTTTGGTCGCTTTTAAAAGCTGCGGCGGGCGTTTACTTTTACATGTGGATTCGTGCGACACTGCCACGTTTTCGTGACGATCAACTGATGGAACTTTGCTGGAAAGGTTTGATTCCACTGTCCCTGATAGGTTTGTTGCTTGCCGCAGTCTCGAGGCTTTACCCTGTGGTTGGGCAAATTCTTTCTTACGTCACGGCAATACCGTTGTTGCTGTTCATTGTTTCTCGAGCGTTTGGTCTTAGACTTCCCAGCCCAAAGAAGGAGCTTGCATGAGTTTGCTCAAAGATATTTGGAGTGCAGTTTCTGGCGTGGGTAAGGGGATGGAAAAGACTTACGACGAGCAATTCCAACCCATTTTCACCGATTTGTACCCCTTTGAATTGCCGAAACTACCGCCCGTCAGCGTGCAATCGCTGGCATTGATTCAAAACGAGGACGGCTCTGACCGGTGCGTGTCGTGCCTGGCGTGCGAGAAGGTCTGCCCAAGTCAGGTCATCACGATTGAACGCAAACGCAACCCTGCGGGTAAAGGTTTCGTGCTCGAGCGTTTTGATATTGATCTGGTTAACTGCATGTACTGTGCCGCCTGTGTCGAATCTTGCCCCGCGCAAGCGATTGTCACGATTCAGGATTTCGAGATGAGTACCCCGAATTTGCAGAGTTTGAAAGCCGATAAGGAATTTTTGGATCTTCAGGGTTTGCGTGCCGCCCAGTGGTACAGCCCGAAAGTCGGCGTGGAATACCGCGTCGAAACCCCAGAGAACCCAACGCATGGCAAGATTGTGAAAGCGCCAGTCGAGGATCAACCTGGTGGAATGCAGGAAATGGAAAAAGCACGTCTGGCTGCCCTCGAGCCTGCAAAACCAGTTGAGGCTAAACCCGCACCTGTTGTTGAATCTGTAGGGGCGCTGCTTGCTGCGCCTGCCTCAGCACCCACCAAACCCGAATCTACACCCACTACCATTGCTCCTGCCGTTGAAACCTCGAGCAACGCAAATCCGAAAATCAAACGATTCGTTCCAAAAGATGTGGCTGCACCTGCGGTTGAAACACCTGTGACTTCGGTTGTTGAAACCCCGAAACTCGAGACTGCCGCACCAGTTGAATCTGTCGCCGTTGCACCCGTCACACCCGAACCTGTACCCGCTCCCCTCGAGACTCCCGCAACCGAAGAACCGAAAAACCCGAAAATCAAACGTTGGATTCCGAAAGAGAAGGGGGAATAAATATGGTTAATCCTGTTTTCTTCTACCTGATCTCGCTGGCGATCATTTCCACTGCCATTTACGCGGTTAGCTCGAGCAAACTCTTGAATGCCGCTCTTTCACTTGCCTTGTCGTTCTTTTCGATTGGCATGTTGTACTTCATGCTTGGCACGCCGTTCATGGGCATGTTGCAATTTTTAATTAACGCGGGTGCGATTCCAATCGTGACCGTGTTTATTATTTTCATGACGCAATCACGGGTTTTAAAACTGAAATCTCCTGCCACCGCAGTTGCAGCAATCAGCGCAATGGTGATGTTGGCGATTGGTTTTGTCTTGTATATCTCTCGTTCAGGCTCGAGTTTGAATGCGCAAAATGTTACGCCCGTCAGTGGCGCGATGCTGGGCGAGAAACTGCTCGGCTCTGTCGAAACCACGGGCAAGATTGGTACGTTGTTCGCTTTCGAGATTGCCAGCGTCTTGTTGTTGGTGGCGATGGTCGGCGCAATCATTCTGACCAAACGCGAGGGTGAAACCATTAAGGGTAACGTCGGTGTGCTTTCCGAAGTCGAGAAGAGCGTGACCCAAGGCGAACTCGAGACTCCTGCCCGTGCGGCGGATGCGGTTATTCCCGAAGCTCGAGAGAAGGTGGTTGCCTGATGGAAAGCATTCTTTCAACGATTCGTTCGTTTGCCAACAACGGCATCAGCTTGCAACAGTTTTTGATTTTGGGCGGTTTATTGTTCTTGATCGGCATTTACGGGGTTTTGACGCGCCGTAACTTGATTGCCATCCTCATGAGTGTCGAGATTATGTTGAACGCCGCGATGCTTAATTTTGTGGCAATCAGTGCTTACACCGACACGGTGAACATCAACGGGCATTTGTTTGCGCTGTTTATCGTTGCCATTGCCGCCGCCGAAGTCGCGGTGGGTTTGGCGATTTTTATTAACGTTTTCCGTTCTAAAGGTGGCGTGCTCACCGATGACCTCATGGAGATGAAACAATGATCTCGAGATACTGCACATTCATCACCAGGAGGGAAAACAATGGTTGATCTTGCCATTTTGATTCCCGTCCTTCCCGCACTCGGCTGGCTGATTATTTCGGTCTTCAGCAAGGCGCTTGGCAGTAAAGGCAGCGCTTGGCTTGCAACGACTTTAATGGCAATCAGTGCGGCAATCGCCATTGGTTTGTTTGTCGAAATCAGCAGCGCTGCGCCAAATTGGAAAGCCGAACCGCTCGAGAAACTTTATAAACTCGAGCATAAAGCCAAAACTGCTGAGGCTGAAAAACCTACTGAAACGGTGACTCCAGTCGAAGGGGAAACGCTCGAGCCTGCTGTTGAACCCATTTCAGCATTGACCGAAGAAGCGGAGAAAAAAGCCGAATTGCTCCGTGAGGCTTTACCCTCGAGCAACCGTGCACTGAGTGGTTTTCCTTTTGTGCGTGAATGGTCGTGGTTGTCTATCAAAGGCGAGGCGGGATTACCGTTCGGCTTGTACCTCGATCAAACCGCAGGCATTTTGGTCTTGATGGTCTCAATTGTCGCATTCTTGATTCACCTGTTCAGCATTGGTTATATGGCTGGCGAGGAACGTTATCCAACTTTCTTTGCCTACATCAACCTTTTTGCCGCCGCGATGCTGGCGATGGTCATGGCGAAAAACTTATTCCATGTGCTCTTGTTCTGGGAAATCATGGGTCTGATGAGCTACCTGCTGATCGGTTTTTTCTATAAGAAAAAAACCGCTCAACAAGCCATGAAAAAAGCCTTCATGACCGTGCGCGTTGGCGATCTGGCGTTCATGGCGGGCTTGTTCTGGTTGTACGCGAGCTTTAAAACCCTGGACATTCCAACGATTCTCGAGGCTGGCGCGAGTGGTGAATTATTGCGAGTCTTGGGCGTTACGGCGGCTGGCGGCATTGGTTTGCTGTTGTTTATCGCTGCGATGGGCAAGAGCGCTCAGTTTCCCCTGCATGTCTGGCTCGCCGACGCAATGGAAGGTCCAACGCCTGTTAGTGCCATGATTCACGCCGCCACGATGGTCGCGGCTGGAGTCTACTTGGTGGCTCGAGCGTATCCGATTCTCGAGGTGGGGCATGTCTTGCCGTTTGTCGCCTTGATCGGTGGTTTTACCGCGATTTTTGCTGCGAGTATGGCTCCCGCCCAAGCCGATGCCAAGAAGATCATGGCGTTCAGTACGCTCTCGCAATTGGGTTACATGTTCTTATCGCTCGGTGCTTTCGGTTACACCGCCGCATTGTTTCACTTGCTGACGCACGCATTTTTCAAGGCATTGTTGTTCCTTGGTTCGGGCAGCATGATTCATGGTTCGGGCACTCAAGATATTTTCGAGATGGACAGGCTTGCCAAATACCAGAAATGGACGCTCGGCACAGTCTGGGTTGGCGCACTGTCGCTGATGGGCGCACCACTGTTCGCAGGTTTCTGGTCTAAAGACGAGATTCTTCACGCCGTGCAAAGCGCCGGTGGACTGTACTGGATTTTGTGGCTGATGGCTGTGATCACCGCAATTCTGACCGCGTTTTACACGACCCGCATGATGATTATTGCGTTTTACAAACCAAAAACCGCCAGTCCTTGGGCTGCCGCGCCTTGGAACAATGAGGGCGAACCAACCCTGAACATGTCAAAAGCTGAACTCGAGGATCAAAAAGCCCACGATCACGGGCATCATGTCAGCGATCATCCGCACGAGAGCGGTCCTGAAATGATTATTCCGCTTGTGCTTTTGGCAACGATGGCAATGGTGATGGGTTTTGTCGGTTCACCGTTTGCGAATTCTTGGTTTCAGCGTTTTGTCTACCACGGAGAATTCCCAGAACTTCTTCCGCTCGGATCGGCTATTCCAGGATTCATTCTCTCGGCGTTGTTGGTTGCGGCTGGCGCTGGCGCATCGTACATGTTGTACGGCGGCGCTCGAGATCACACCAAACAAATCGCTCCAATCTGGTTGACGCGTTTGTTACAGCGTCGTTACTTTATTGATGATTTTTACTACAAAGGTTTTGTCAACATTGCAGAAGATATTCAAGTGCCGCTGGCTTGGTTTGACAAAAACGTTGTTGACCGTATCGTGGACGGCTTTGGTATCGTGACTGGTGCAATCGGCGACACCTTACGCCGTGCGCAATCGGGTGCGGTTGGTTTGTACGCTTGGTTGATGGTCGTGGGCGGCGCGGTTATCGCGCTGGCGTTTGCCTTCGCGCAAGGAGGCAACAAATGATTACCCTGTTAATTTTAATTCCTGCCATTGCTGCACTTATCGCGGCGGCAGGCGACAACAAAGCCCAACTTGCCAAACGCGTTGCCGTGGCGGCAAGTTTGGTCTGCACGATCATCTCTGGTGCAATGTACTTGGGCTTAAACCTTGATGGTAGTTTGCAGTTCCTCGAGAAAGTGCCGTGGATGCCACAAGTTGGTGTTTCGTACTTTGTCGCATTGGACGGCATCAGCTTGCCATTCGTGGTTTTAACTTCTCTCTTAACCCTGGTCAGTGTGCTTGCCAGTTGGGACGAGGAAAAGAAAAGCTTCTTTGCCCTGTTCTTGGTCATGCAATCCGCGCTCACGGGCGTGTTTGCCAGCCTCGATTTGATTCTGTTCTTCGTTTTCTGGGAAGTTGTGCTTATTCCAATGTTCTTTATTATTGGCGTCTGGGGTTACGAAAACCGTCGTTATGCCGCCGTCAAATTCGTGATCTTCTCCCTGACAGGTTCGGTTTTAATGCTGGTCGGAATCCTGGCACTCGCCTTTGGAATCTCGAGCAGCGCCGGAATTCCGTTAACTTTTGATTACAGCATCCTGCGCGAACACGTTTCGCTTGTCTCGAGCTTGCCTGGTGTGGGCTTGATGTTCTGGGGCATTATTGTGGCGTTCTTGATTAAGCTGCCCGCTTTCCCAGTCCACACGTGGTTGCCTCATGCGCACACCGAAGCACCGACCGCAGGTTCGATCATGCTGGCTGGTGTGCTGCTTAAAATGGGTGGTTACGGCATTCTGCGTTTCAACCTCGGCTTGTTCCCGCAGCAAATGCAGGAATTTCAAGTGGCGCTGTCCATCCTCGCCACCGTCGGCGTGATTTACGGCGCTTACTGCGCGATGGCTCAAACAGACTTGAAGCGCATGGTCGCCTACTCGAGCGTCAATCACATGGGTTATGTGCTGTTGGGGATTGTCAGCCTGACGCCAATGGGCATTCACGGTGCGGTCTATCAAATGGTCGCGCACGGTCTGATTACAGGCTTGATGTTCATGATGGTTGGTTTTTTAAGCCACAGAACCCACACTCGAGAGATTGCCAAAATGACGGGTATGTACGCCGCAATGCCAATTCTGGGTGCGATCATGTGGGCAGCCTTCCTGGGCGGTCTTGGACTTCCTGGCATGGCAGGTTTTATTGGCGAATTCACCGCGTTGTCTGGGGCTGTGCAAAATCCTGTGACTGCGCCATATGCCTATATCAGTTTGCTTGGTGTCATCATTACGGCAGGCTTTATTCTCTACGCGATTCAACGCGTGCTGCTGGGTCGCGCCCCAGGTTCGGACGATCACGCGCACGGTCATGCTCCATCCTCGAGTGTGACCCTTGTCAAACACGATAAAAGCCGTACTTTACACGATCTCAGCTTCATCGAGATTGCTGCCGCCGCGCCGTTGTTGGTGCTGGCTATCGTGCTGGGCATGTACCCCAACGCCCTCTCACCCTGGATTGATTCGAGCGCCCAAGTGCTGCTCGAGACCGTCAAGGTTGTGGCATTAGGAGTCTCGAGATGATTGTTGCGATTATTGTGTTGCTGACCATCTCGGGTATTGTGACGTTCGTTGCGGCGGCGGGCAAAAATGCCGAGCAACCCCACGTAGGACAGGTTTTTGGCGGCGCGACACTTGCCGTCTTCACCATCATGATGATGCTTGCAGTCATCGGTTGGAACGACCAAAGCAATTATTACGGCGTTATCAAATCAGGTCCTATCGCTAGCCTCGGCACACTCATTATGGGCTTGATTGGTTTGCTTGTGACCGGTGGCGTGATGGCAAACCCCGAAAAATACAGCGCTGGTATTGGCGAATTTTTTGGTTTTATTATCTTCACGATTTTGGGCGGCGTGTTGATGGTCAGCACCAACAACCTGATTATCCTTTATCTCGGCATCGAACTCTCGAGTTACAGCACCTACATCATGGTCGGCTACTACCGCGATGACCGTTACAGCAACGAAGCCGCCAGCAAATACTTTTTGCTCGGTGCGGTTGCCAGCGCATTCTTGCTGTTCGGCATGAGCCTGGTGTACGCCGCCGCCACCTCGAGCGGGATTACCAACCTCAATTACGAAGAGATTGGACGTGCGTTATCTGCTGTGGCTGGCAGTAGCGTCTCGAGCTTCCCACTGGTCTGGCTGGGGCTTGCCATGATGCTGGTCGGTTTTGGTTTCAAACTTGCCCTCGTGCCATTTCACTCTTGGACGCCGGATGCCTACCAGGGCGCTCCGAGCATGGTCGCGGGACTCCTGAGCGTCGGACCCAAAGCTGGCGTCGTCATCGCCCTCTCAAGCCTTCTAACGAGCACTTTCGTGATTCAACCCGCGCTTCTCGAGGGTTGGAAAAATGCTTTCATGTGGCTCAGTATTCTGAGCATGACCGTTGGCAACTTGCAAGCGCTTCAGCAAACCAACATCAAACGAATGCTGGGTTACTCGAGCATCGCGCAATTGGGTTACATCGTGATCGGTGTGGCTGTCGGCTCGAGCGCTGGAACTGCCGCGTTAATTCTGTACATTACTGGTTATGCCATCACCAACATCGGCGCGTTCTTGCTCGTCTCGAGCTTGCGTGACGCTGGCGTGGGCGAAGAGATTTCGGATTACGCTGGACTGGTCAAACGCAGCCCAACGGCAGGTATTCTCATGGCAGGATTCTTCATGGGCTTGGCAGGCGTGCCGCTCCTGGCAGGTTTCCTCGGTAAGTTCTTGCTGTTTAAGAGTGCCGTAGATGCCAGCCTTGTGCCGCTCGCCATTGTTGCCGTGCTCAACACCGTTCCCGCTTATTATTATTACTTTCGCGTCATCATCAATTCCGTCTTGCTCGAGCCTAAAGACACTCGAGCTATCGAACTGAATCCAACCGCAGTCGCGGTGCTCAGTTTCGCGCTGTTGGGTGTGGTGTTCTTGGGCGTTTACCCAACCCCAGTGCTTAACCTGATTGACAGCGCTGTCAAAACCATGCCGTTGTTCGCAGCTTCAAGATAAGTTCTAAACCATCAAAACCCCCGCGCTCGTGACTCGAGTTGCGGGGGTTTTGATTTTAATTTCGGTCTTCGTCACACGCTCGAGTCAGTTCGATCACACTTTGATTTTGATCGTATTTACCCTATCAATCTGACTGGTACACGCAAATTTGGTAATTTTGCCCAGGCACGTTCTGCGGTCATTACTGTTAAAGCTTTCACTTCTGCAAGTGCCAAACATGCACAATCACCCAGTGATAAACCATACGGTTTGCGACGAGCATAGTAGTAACTTGCGGCAACAGCCAGGCTTTGATCGAACGGTGCAACCTCGAGTTTTAAGGCTGACAGATCACGAATAACCTCGTTCTCAGGGGCAACACCTTTGCCAACGAGTTTCCCGATGATTTCCGTAAAGTTGACACTCGAGACAATGCCATCACCTCGAAGTAACTCTTGTTCGACAATTTCAGCACCAGGTTCGTCTTCGTACCACGCTATGATTGCACTGGCATCCAAGATCATTAAAATCTCTTTTGCTTGACTTCAGCACGACGTTCCTCGAGCAGTTCGGTTGTGGCGCTGACCTTGGTTTTGTACTTGCCCCGCAATCGTTTTAGAACATCTTTGTACGGTTCGATAAATACGCCATGTTCTGTGGTTGTAAAACTAATTTTATCACCCGATGAAATGCCGAGTTGTTCGCGTAAGTCTGCGGGAATGACCAATTGCCCCTTGCTACCAACTGTGCCAAAGTATGAACGTTCTGTCATAACTCACCTCTGAAAATAGTATAGCATTTTGAGAACGTCATACCACCTTGGACAGAATTTCATGGTCGCGCATCTCGAGCATCATACGGGGGGGGTTCAGCACTTTGGTCACCAATTATGCAAGGAGCACTTGCACAATTGGTCAGGAGCAACACGACCAATAAGTATCTCGAGTTGTGGTTTGAGTGCATTTGAAAACAAAAGAGCCTTACCAACTCCCGCACTCAAGTCTCGAGTTGCAGGAATTTAGATTTCAAACTCGAGAAATTAAATCAGTAGGTGTTCATCTTCTCGAGCTTGTCATTCAGCACAATCACGCCGCCCTCACCGGCGGCAACGGCAACGTGACCGTCGGGCATTGGGCTGACATCTCGGGCATTGCTGCCAAATTGCTTACGGTTTTCGACTTTGAATTGCTCGAGGTTGACCGTGGTGACAAAGCCACTGCGGTCTGAAAGGTAGGCAATGCCGTTCTGAATGGTCATTTTGTCGGCTTGACCCTCGAGTTTCAGGGTTTGCACGAGTTTACCCGTGCTGGCCTTCACGGCAATCAGTGCGCCTGCGTAATCGAGCACAATCAGGTTCTCGCCGTATTGCCCGAGCGCGACGGGAGCAGTGCCAATGTTGAATCGGTTGATTTCTTTGTTCGTCTCGCGGTCAAGTACGCTGACCGTCCCCATGACGTGATGCGTGGCGTAAACCCGAGCGCCAAGAATCAAAAGGTCGTCCATCAGGTCATCCATCGGCATTGTGGCGGTTGGTTTTTCGGGTGCAATCCGTGCCTCGAGCATGGTTTTGCCATCTTTGTTGCGTTTAAACTCGAGCACAATGCCAGATTCAGAACTTTTGACGATCACGGTACTGCCTTGCACGGCAAGACCTGCCGCACCTGCGGGAACGTCCCAGTCGTCGATCATTGCGCCTTTTGTCTCGTCGATGATAAAAAGTTTGTTGTTGGCAGCGTCGAGCAAATAACTGTAACCGTCAAGACTGACCGCATTCGTGAAGTAGCACGGTTTGCCCGTTGGGAATTTGATGGCTTGACGTTGTCCACTCGAGCTGATTAAAACCACTGGTGTCACGACTGCACCAGAGTTGGCGTAAACAAGACCGCCATCTCGAGTTGAGGTCACAACGCTGGCATTGACGGGGTCGTGAGCGCTTTTGAAGAGGTTGGGCATCAGCGAAAGCACGCTAAAAACTGCAATTGCACCAACGATATACAAGGCTGGGGCGAAGCGTTGCATGATCGAACGCGGGGCAGATACTCGAGCGCGGCTGATTGGGGCGCTCGAGGTGTTGGCACGGGTTTCTCGAGGTTGTGCTGGGCTTTGAGTCTCGAGTTTGGCTTGCGCCATGATTTTGGCTTTCAAACCTGCTGGCACGGGTACAGCCTCACTTGTACCAAGCACAGTCAGCACCGCCTCGAGTTCTTTGGCTTCACGCGCAAATTCGAGATCGGTTTTTAACAGCGCTTCAACCGCCCGTCGTTCCTCGAGTGTCGCCACGCCCAGAATCACGGCGGGCAGGGCTTCTTGTAATTCCAAACGGGTCATTGCAATCCCCCCAAAACGCTGCGAAGTTTATCCAGCGCGTACTTCAAACGGCTTTTGACCGTGCCGATCGGAACGTTCATCCGCTCCGAAATTTCTTCTCTCGAGAGCGCCCCAAAGTACGCCAATTCTACGGTCTGACGGTGAGCGTCACTCAACTCGAGCATGGCAGTGCGCACGGAGACACTGAGTTGCTGCATTTCGGCTCGCTCGAGCGGTGTGGCTTCAAGGCTGGCAATCGGTAGCAAATTGCCCTCATCATCCTCCAGTAGCACGCTCGGGCGTTCACGGCGCAACACGTCTATCGAGGCGTTGCGAATTAAGGTCAGCAAAAACGTGGACAATGAAGCTCGAGTTGGGTCAAAACCTCTGGGGTTACGCCAGAGTTTCATGAACGCATCTTGCACAATTTCTTCCGCCCTGGCTTCAGAGCCGCTCACCCGTTTTGCCAGCCCGAAAGCCACGCCCGAATACCTCTCGAACAATTCCGAGAACGCCGTTTGGTCTTCAAACTCGAGCCGTGCGACCAAAACCGCATCGGAGAGGCTCGAGGTATCTGTTTGTTTCATGAGCGGTATTCTAACTGGCATTGGCAGGGCGTAGCTTAAGGTCACGCATGATCTCCTCTAAAATTGTTTACGCAAGCGGTGATCAAAAAGTTCAAATAAGACGGCAGACTCGAGGGTTTTGAGCTTTAGATGACTCGAGCAATGCCTCAAATTCGATTCGTTTGGAGTTTGGGAACTTTTCGCTGCGCCACTGCATCCAACAGTTAAGATGATTCTCGCCTTGGAAAACCATTTGATTTCCACCCAACTCTCGAGCTTGGACGATACCGCGCTCGTGGGTTTGGCGTGCAATGGGCGCGAGGAGGCGTTTGATGAGTTGGTGCAACGTCACAGCCCACGAATCCACGCGGTAGCCTCGAGAATTGTTGGGCGCGAAGAGGCGTATGACGTGATTCAAGATGCGTTTATTAGTGCGTACCGTGCCTTAAAAAGTTTTAAGAATCAATCTCAGTTCACGACTTGGTTGCACCGTATCGCCCTAAATTGTTGTTATGCCCGAATCCGCAAGCATCCAGAAACCAATAACGACCTCGAGATGCCCGTTGAGGTCAGCGATGCTCGAGCGCACCCAATAGACGTGGTTGAGCGCCGAGATTTGCGGTTTGCTTTAGAGCGGGCACTGTCGGAAATAAAGTCAGAATTTCGTGAAACCTTCGTGCTGGTCGAGTTTGGTGACCTGGATTACGCCGAGGCAGCCAGTGTACTGGGTGTAGAATTG
>JANMUC010000304.1:0-18747 GCA_031391225.1 Deinococcales bacterium | reverse complement strand
CATACATTCCAACTAATTCACGAAATACTGTCATTCACGTCTTCCCTGCATATCGTGCCTTACGTACTAAAATCAGATTTGAACTTAAATCACGATACAACACCTCCACAATCTCAGGCACAACAATCGTATTGCGTGAACTCGGACGAATAATCCCTCCTAAACGACCTCGCTCTACCAGTACCTCAATCGGATCAACACCATCAGCCGCAATCCGAATCACCCAACGCACGAACAAACTTAAACTCACCTCGAACACATCAACTTTCGCACGGACTGCCAGTTCAGATCGTAATCCTAAAATCACTTGAGCAATCGTAAACACCGCAAAAATTTGGTGAAGCATGACATTCGCTTTACTTGACATTAAAAAACGTAATTTTAAATGCGTTTTCACAAGATTAAACATCATCTCAATATCCCACCGTCTGGCGTACAATTCGAGAATCTGTAAGACACTTAAGACTTTCGGATCAAGAACATTCGTAATATAACAACGCGAAACTCCTTCATGAAATACTTCGACTAACCTCACCGCATGAGCTGCTTGATCTGCTCGGTAAGTACCCAAAAAAACAATTCTATCCTTCACACCATAATGATCGTACAACGTTTCAATCACATCAAAACTTGTTTTCTGACGTAAACGAGTCACAAACCAATACTGAAGTGTTGTTAAATGATCAAACCAGGAGAAAGAAAAAAAACCTAGATCAAACAAAAGCAAACTCCCAACAGGTAAACCCTGAATAACTTCCCGAACCTCGAGCTTATCGTTTTGTTGAGCGTTACTGTGATACTGAATACTACGCCATAATTGTTTTTGTACGTCAAAAATCGCACTGAGTTTCCCACCAAGCACTGTTCCTTGTTCAGACCTTAAACTTGGTAAGCGTTTCAAAATTCGATCTAAAGTCATCCCATCAAGGCTGAACACACCACTGGTAAACGTCGCAAAAATAGGTGATTGGTTTGAAGTTAAGGAACTCAAATCATTAAGTCGTAAGCTTAAAAGCATGGTTACTTGCTCAAATACGGTTTGGATGGTACTTGAAGCAGCTTGACTTAAACGATTGTAAACCGCTTGGTCGGTAATGTTAAAAAGTGGGAAATCCCATAAGCCTTTCACCGAGAGCAATCTCCACAATTCAAGTTGTGTGGTCATACCTTTGGTGATACACACCAGTAATCCTGACCAGAGGGCAAGGGCGGGTAAGATTCGGGGTCGTCCTCGAGTGTTGTTTGGGGAGTCTGGTTGGAGTTCTGTGATGACTTGATGGAGAAAGTTTTCAATGTCGTTTGTGGTTGTCGCTTTACTTCTGGGCATGTGAAATAGTGTGACACACAAGAAAATGATTTAGTTGGAGTATATGGGCGTGCCTCGCCCCTACATTGAAATGCTCACATGTTGAACGTCATTTTTCGGGTTTGATTTCTCAAAGTGTGTAAGTCCTAATCTTACATTTTTTCCATGATGAACGAACCGTGCCAGGCATGAATCCAGATTTCACCGCTGAACGCATTGACGCTCAACATGCCCTCAATTTCACCGCGTCCGTAATCGTAAGTGTAATAACCAGGGAAGGCTTGCCCGTCATGAAGTTTGGTTTTGGGTAGGTAGCTCGAGAGGAATTGTGTCGCAAGCTTTTGCGCCCCTGGTTCGGTATACTTCACGGCTTGGGTTTTGCCCATCATGCCAGAATTGTTGTTGCCCATCATCCTCGAGCCGCCCCAGCCCATGCCGTACTGCGTGTTCCACATCATGTTTGGTCCTGGTTCGGGTTGGACTATGCCGCTGTAACGGTCAAAAATAATCTCACCGTAACCTTCGCCCGTTTTGGCGTTCACCACTTGGGCGTAGACGTTTTCACTGAAGGTCATGATGTCTTTGAGTTTGACGTTTGTACCATAACGGGTGGCGTAATCGTTCAAGCTTTTATAGGCAACCACATCGGCAATTGGTTTGGCGTTTGCCGTGTAAATTGGCATTCGCATTCCGCCCATCATGCCCTGAGTGTAACCGCCCATCATGCCCTGCGCCAAAACCCAACCGAGTGATGTCAGAGCCAGAATTCCAATAACCACAAATGCTTTTTTCATGACCAACCTCCTGTCCGTGACGGCGCACGAACTGTATTGAGGACTGTGAATGTTGACGAACCGAATCTGCGAATATCAAACCTCGAGTGTTCAACAAGATGATCCGACTCAAGTCTGCGATTCGTTTGTTACCACAGCATTACCAGTGAAAATCTCTAGACTCCAGCCAGGTCTGGCGTTCTCGCCTCGAGCAGTTCAGTCAGGCAGGAAAAGATCGTGTCACTCGAGGATGAAGAACCTGGCAAGAGCACCATACAAGTCTTTCTCGAGCCACCTAAACTCGAGCCGTAACCCCCTGCCACGAATCCAAAACCTTCAAATAATTGGCGCGTTCGTAGGCACTCGGGTCGGTCAAATGCCGGTGGCTGAGACTGCCGATACACGACTCGAGGTTGCTGTACCCGTGAGCCTCAAGCCAGGTCTGTGTTTCGCTGACCATTTGCCGCAGGCGTTTGATACCGTGCTGCAAAAATTCGCTTGCCACGAAGCTGACTTTTGCGCCGCTCATCAAGGCTTTTAAAACATCTTGGTGCGTGTGAACTCCGCCCGTGATTGCCAGATCGAGCGGCACGCGCCCATGAAGCATGGCGACCCAACGAAGCCGCAACCGCAATTCCTCCGAGGTACTGAGCTGCAGTGCGGGCACGGCTTCAAGCAGCTCGAGGTCAATGTCAGGCTGGTAAAAACGGTTAAACAAGACCAGCGCATCCGCCCCAGCCGAGGAAAGCTGCATGGCAAGGTTGGGCAGGGCACTGTAAAACGGCGAGAGTTTGACGGCAAGTGGAAGCGACACACTGCCACGCACCTCGCGCACAATCTCGAGCAACCGATCTTCAATGTCTTTGCCGCTCAAATTGATATCGCCAGGCAGGGTGTAAACATTCAACTCGAGCGCATCTGCACCAGCCTGTTCGATCAGTCTTGCGTGTTCGATCCAGCCGCCCGTGGTCACACCGTTCAGGCTGGCAATGATCGGAATTCGTGTGGCGCGTTTGGCAGCGGTAAGCAACTCGAGGTAGGCATCTGGCGAGATGTTGTACTGCTGCAAATCGGGCAGGTACGAGAGCGCCTCTGGGAAGGATTCGGAGCCGTGATTCAAGTAAAAATCGAGCGCCTGACCCTCGAGGCTGATTTGCTCCTCGAACAGGGAGTACATCACCACCGCGCTCGCACCCGCATCCTCGAGTTGCTGAATACTATCCAAATTTTTTGAAAGTGGTGAGGCGGAAGGCACGATTGGATGCTCGAGCTTCAAGCCGAGGTAGCTGGTGCTGAGGTTCATAAAAATTCCTTTCAATCGTCTGCCGAAATCGCAGTCTCGTGTGGGTGTGACACCGCTGCCAGTCGCTCGAGTTCTTGCCAGCGTGACTGCACGGCTTTTTGGGCGTCGTGCAAAAATACTTCGGCGGCTTCGGGGTTGCTTTGCATCAAAACCTTAAAACGCATTTCGTTCTGACGGTAATCGCGCAGCGGAATGCTGGGGGCTTTGCTGTCAAGCTGCATGGGTTTCTCGAGGCGCGGGTCGAAACGGTACAGTGGGTAGTGACCACTTAAGACCGCCAGTTTTTGCTGGTTCATGCCCTTGGTCATGTCAATGCCGTGCGCAATGCAGTGGCTGTACGCCACAATCATCGAAACGCCAGGATAACTTTCGGCTTCTTGAAAGGCTTTGATGGTTTGCGCGTCATTGCCACCCATCGCAACTTGTGCCACGTAAACACTGCCGTATTCGATTGCCAGTTGCGCCAAGTTTTTACGGGGCTGTGCCTTGCCACCCGAGGCAAATTTTGCCACCGCACCGAGCGGCGTGCTTTTCGAGGCTTGACCGCCTGTGTTCGAGTAAACCTCGGTGTCGAGCACCAAAATATTGACGTTCGCGCCGCTTGCCAGCACGTGATCCAAACCGCCGTAGCCGATGTCATACGCCCAACCGTCGCCGCCAACAATCCAAACACTTTTTTGGGTCAAGGCATCCGCCAGGCTCTGCAAATCTTGAACTTCGGCTCCGTGCAGGGTTTCAAGCTTCACTGTCTCGAGTTTTGCTTTGAGGGTGTCCACTCGAGCACGTTGGGCTTCAATCTCTTCAAACGAATCTTGATTGGCGTTCAAGAGTTCATCCACCAATGGTGCGCCAATTTGATCGCGCAGACGACCCAACAAATCCCTGGCGTACTTGCCCTGCTGATCGAGCGTGAAACGCATTCCCAACCCATACTCGGCGTTGTCTTCAAACAGCGAATTGCTCCAGGCGGGTCCACGCCCGTGCTTGTTGAACGACCAAGGCGTGGTCGGTAAATTACCACCGTAAATACTCGAGCAACCCGTGGCGTTGGCAATCACAGCCCGATCACCAAACAGTTGCGAGAGTAATTTCAGGTACGGCGTTTCGCCGCAACCCGCGCACGCGCCAGAAAACTCGAACAGCGGCTCGAGCAGTTGCACGTTTTTGACGTTGTTGAAATGCAGTGGTTGGCGTTGCTCGAGCAATTCGGGCAGACTCAAAAAGAAATCCCAATTCTGACGTTCAGCCTCGAGCAGCGGTTGGACGCCCGCCATGTTGATGGCTTTGCGCGAGGCGTTGCTCTTGTCCTTGGCGGGGCAGGCTTCAACGCACAATTGACAACCCGTGCAATCCTCGACTGAAACCTGAAGCGTGTACTTGCGATCTGGGAATTCTTTCCACATCGCCCCAGCACTTTTGAAGTCTTTTGGCGCATTCTCGAGCAAGTTGGGTTCGTAAACCTTGGCGCGAATCACGGCATGGGGACAAACCAGCACGCACTTGCCGCACTGAATACAGAGGTCGGATTCCCAGACGGGGACTTCATCGGCAATGCAGCGCTTTTCAAAACGCGCCGAACCGCTCGGGTAGGTGCCGTCAATCGGCATGGCACTAACCGGCAACAAATCGCCGCGCCCCGCGATCATCTCACCCAGGACATGCTCGACAAACAACGGCGCTCCGCTCGAGACGCTGGGCAGCAAGTGTTTCTGGCTCGAGGAATAAGGTGGAATACTCACCTCGAATAAGTTTGCCAGCGCACTGTCCACGGCGGCATAATTTTTGCTGACCACCGCCGCGCCGCGCTTGCCGTACGTCTTTTCGATTGATTTTTTGATCTGCAAAATTGCCTGATCTTTGGGCAGCACATTCGAGAGCGCAAAAAAACAGGTTTGCATGATCGTGTTGACGCGGTTGCCCATGCCCGTCTCGAGTGCCACCTTGTCGCCGTCGATGGTAAAAACCTTCAATTGTTTCTCGAGGATTGCTTGTTGCACTGGCAATGGCAGTTCGTCCCACAAAGCTTCGGGCGCAAAACGGCTGTTCAAAAGCAGCGTTGCTCCAGCTTGCGCGACTTGCAGCACATCAATCCGCTCGAGGAATCCCCACTGATGCACTGCCACAAAATTCGCGTGTTCGATCAGATACGGCGCGTGAATCGCTTGCGCCCCAAACCGCAAATGCGAGACGGTTCTCGAGCCAGATTTTTTTGAATCATAAACAAAATAACCTTGCGCGAAAAGCTCGGTTTGTTCGCCAATGATCTTGACCGAATTCTTGTTCGCGCCAACCGTGCCGTCACTGCCCAAACCGTAAAATACGGCACGCACCTGATCGGCTGGCTCGAGGTTGAACGCCGTGTCCACCTCGAGCGAGGTGTGGCTGACATCATCGTTGATGCCGATGGTGAAGTGATTTTTTGGATTTGGTTTTTTCAGTTCGTCAAAGACCGCTTTCGCCATGGCTGGCGTAAATTCTTTGCTCGAGAGTCCGTACCTGCCACCAATCACCTGCGGCATGGTGTTGAAATTTCGCATCCCCTCCATGACCGCCGTGACGACATCTTGATAAAGTGGTTCACCAGCCCCGCCTGGTTCTTTGGTGCGATCCAGCACGGCAATCTGTTGCACGGTGGGCGGCAACGCGGCAATAAGATGCTGTACCGAAAAAGGTCTGAAAAGGCGCACCCTCACAACCCCGACCTTCTCGCCTCGAGCTTGCAGTGCCTTGACGGTTTCCTCGAGCGTCTCCCCTGCCGAACCCATCACCACGACCACACGTTCGGCGTCTATCGCGCCAATGTAGTCGAACAGGTGATAATGCCGCCCAGTCAACACCGCCAAGCGTTCCATAGTGCTTTGCACCACACCAGGCAGTGCCGCGTAAAACGGATTGACAGTTTCCCTGGCTTGAAAGTAGACGTCAGGATTTTGCGCCGTGCCCCGAATCATCGGACGGTCTGGGGTTAAGCCCCTGGCACGATGCTGACGCACCAAATGATCGGACAGCATCACCCGAATGTCAGATTCCTCGAGCGGTTCGATCTTGTTGATCTCGTGCGTGGTACGAAAACCATCCAGGACGTGCATGAATGGCACTCGAGCCTCGAGCGTCGCGGCGTGCGCGACCATTGCCAGATCGTGCGCCTCTTGAACGCTGCCGCCGAACAACATGCCCCAACCCGTTGACCTGGCTGCCATGACATCGCTGTGATCGCCAAAAATGCTCAAGCCCTGCGCGGCGAGGCTGCGGGCGGCAATGTGAAAGACCGTCGCGGTCAGCTCGCCCGCGATTTTGTACATGTTGGGAATCATTAAAAGCAAGCCTTGGCTGGCGGTAAACGTCGTGCAGAGCGAACCTGTTTGCAATGCGCCGTGCAAGGCGCCAGCCGCACCGCCCTCAGACTGCATTTCGGCAACCATCGGCACGCTGCCCCACAGGTTTTTCTTGCCCTCACTCGCCCATTGATCTGCCAGTTCACCCATGCCACTCGAGGGGGTAATTGGGTAAATGGCGATCACTTCACTGGCTTTAAACGCAATCGAAGCCACCGCCTCGCTGCCTTCCATCGTGACGCGCCCTCGTTGTTTCATACAAAACCTCCGAAACTCGAGGGCATTAAGAAAACCTCGAGCTTGATGGTTGGAGTATCTCAAGAGAGGGTTACGAAGGCATTACCAACATACTTTTGAGTCTCGAGTTTGCGTAGTCATCCAAAACCGCTTATGGCGAGCAAATTATTCAAAACATCGCCCAATGTTGAACCTGTTACAGCAAATTTGACTGCTCAGAAAGTAAGTGAAAACAAAAGACTGTATCACCATGAGTGAACCTGCACTCGAAATACTGGCGTGCAAATGCGACCCCTCCGTCAGCTTCGCTGCCACCTCCCCTACCTTCGGCAGGGGAGAACAAGGGCAGGGCTTGAGCATGCTTCGCACGGGAGAACAAGGGCAGAGCGAGAGTCAGGTTTAGTTTTGTGTGGTTGCTCGAGAAAACACATCCCACCCCAATAAAAAAGACCGTGAAAGGAAACCCCCTGCGAAGTAGGGGGTCGCCGTCTAAAAATTGACTAAAGGTAAACTCTATCGTCAAGAAAGCAACAGAAAACCGGCGGGGGGTGCTTTTCGCATTGGATTGCCAACCACGTAGCGGGGGTGCTTTTTGCAGTAAACTCCATCATGAAAACCTACAACCGCGCCCTGATTCCTTTCGCGCAAAAAATGCGGCGTGAGATGACCAAGGCGGAAGCGCGGTTATGGTTTGGATTGTTGCGGAATTTTGAACCTCGAGTTCGGCGGCAACGTCCGTTTGGGCGTTTTATCGTGGATTTTTATTGTGCGGCTTGCAAGGTCGTGATTGAAGTTGATGGGGCGCAGCATTTTTCGCCTGAAGGTTTGGTAGCTGACGCAGAACGAACAGCGTTTCTCGAGGAGTTAGGGTTGCGAGTGATTCGGTTTTCCAATGCGGATGTGCTCGAGAATCTTGATCGGGTGGGTTTGCGTTTGTCAGAGGTATTGAAGGGTGAAACAAGGAGTCAACCCTGATGCTCGAGCCTTAATTTGTATTGCTTGTTCGATCAAACCACACCTGTTGGCACGAGATACCAGTACGCCTTGTTAAACGCCATTTTTTCAAAGTGATACAACCAACTCGGGGTCGGGACTTTTGGCGGGTTATCGTAATCGAACGCCAGAATGCTGGCTTTTTCGTAACCACTTTCAAGAAAACAAATCACCTTGCCGTTGTAACTCGAGTGTTTGCCCTCAGGTTGCAGCCCGCGAATTTGTGCTGTCAGCCGCTCGGCAACCACGGGGGCTTCAAAGTGCGCCGTCGAACCCGCTTTTGAAATTGGTAAATCGGTGGTGTCTCCCAGGGCATAAATGTTTGGATGGTCTTTGACCTGAAGTGTTTCGCGGTCTGTGCTGACCCAGCCTTGGGCGTCGGCAATGGCTGAACCCTCCAGGAATTTCGCGCCCCGATGCGGTGGAATCATCACCAACAGGTCATACTCGAGTTCTGTGCCTTCCATGCTGATGGCAAGCTTGCGGGCTGGGTCAACACTCTCGAGGTTGAAGAAGGTTTCGACTTCGATGCCCCGTTCGGCTAACAATGGTGCAGCCACCTCCGCCACCGTTTCGATGCTGAAAACGCGATTGATCGGGTACGTGTAGGTAATTTTTGTTTGGTCACGCAAGCCCTTGCGGGTCAAAAATTCCTCGAGCAAAAACACAAACTCGAGCGGTGCAACGGGGCATTTGTGCGGCAGTCCGCCAACGCCCACAACGATATGCCCGCCCTGGAATTCCTCGAGCGCGGCGTGAAGTTTCCACGCCGCCTCTTCGGTGTAAAAATGATGACCGCCCTCACTCAGACCTGGCACGTCCTCGGGTGTGACCCTTGAGCCTGTGGCAATCACCAGGTAATCGTATTCAAGGCTTGCCGTCTGGGTGTTGCCTTCAAGCAGCACCCGATGATTCTCGAGGTCAAGCTTGCTGACTGCTCCAATCTCGAGCTTAATGCGCTTATTGAGCAAACTTTTCAGGCTTCTCGAGAGGCTACGTGGGTCTTGCCAGCCAAAAGGCACGTACAGCCAGCCAGGTTGATAGAGGTGGCGCGGGCTGGCACTGATCAAGGTGATGTTCGCTTCGCTGGGTCGGAGTTTCTTCGCCAGTAAATTGGCGATCAACGTTCCGCCCGTTCCACCACCCAGCACCAGGATTCGAGGGCAGTCCATCATGTCAAACTCCTTCTTGGATATCAGTGGGTTTTACGAACAACGATGCGCTTGATATCGCCGTTCACATCTTGGATACCAACAAGTTCGTGCCGCGCCTTGGCTGCCCAAGCGGGAATATCGGTGATCGAACCCTTGTCGCTCGAGAGTACGCCGATGGTATCGCCAATGTTGGCAGTTTTGATATTGCGAATCAGTTCCATCAGTGGACCAGGGCAGAAACTCCCTCGAGCATCGATTTCTTTGGTCAGTTGGGTTTGGTTCAGTACGGAAGTCATGGTTATCTCCTTCAAATAAACAAAGTCTGAGCGCCCTCGGATTCTTGAATAAAATGTGCCACACCGACGACCTCTTCAACGATAGGCTCGAGGTCGGAAAGTTTCAGGTCAAACATTTCCATCGTGGCACTGCACGCCAGGAATTTGACACTTCCGACTTCTTGGGCGCTCTTGAAATTCTCGAGCCAGTGCGGGACGTTCTTGGCTTGCATGATCTGACCCATCATTTGTTCCATGCCCTTAAATTCGTTGGGCATGATCGGCGCTTGTTGGGCTGCACCTTTCTTGAAGGCGTTCAAACCACCAAAGGTCAAGAACACGGTCACATCTTTGCCCATTGCGGCAGCGCCAGCGGTCAGGATGGACGCCGCCATGAGTTTATCCATCGTGCCACTCTCGAGGATGATTGCAAATTTTTCGGACATATTGCCAACTCCTTTCGGTACTGCCGAAGAGATTCTTCAGCCAAGTATCCAACCTGTGAATTACCGTGCCGTTACAACTCAAACACGACTCTTTCAATCAACATTCATCTCGAGCAGCAATCTGCAACTCGAGCTAAAAATTCTTCAGTCTGGTTGAATCTCGAGGTGTTTGATGCTGAACTTCTGACAGCAAAGCTCGTGAAAGGCATAGCCTGACATACTACGTTTGGCTTCAAACGCATCACCTAAACTTCGAGAAGCCTGTTAAAATTGCGTACTTGTTATCCGAGATTTGCCCGCTTGCAACTACTGTAAACGCAGCGTTGTGATGCAGGTGTCACTCGAGTCAAAAGTCGCAATCCGACCACTGACTTTCTTGCCCGCCGCCTCGAGGCTGACAACCAGATTTAACTCACGTGGCAACCACAGCTCGAGGAAACCATTCTCGAGGGTCTTGACTGTGCCCGTAAAAACAGTTTTTCCAGTTGTGGATTGCACATTCACTTTAACCGCTTGCTTGATCAACTCACCTTGGCAACTGGACATAAAATGCGTTTTACAAGGATGGGTTCGGTTGATATACGGCGCGATGGCGACAACCATTTGGTCTTTTGCTAAGCTCACACTGGCTTTATCCTCACCGCCGAACTTAAACTCGATGGCTTGTGGGGTCACAAAACTTTGAACCGCCGCGCCAGCCCGTCCCCAAGCGTTCGCCAGTGCCATTGCCTCGAGAGGACTTAAGCCTACAACCGCCGTTGGGGTGGGAACGGGCAGGGATTTATTTTGTGCCGCAGCAACACCAAGCGAAACAAGACCAACACCAATCAAAAGCAAGTTGCGAATTTTCATAGTAAAGCTCCTTTGTTGGCTCGAGCATCCGAGTCAACAAGCATTGTCTCCTCAGTGCATTACGATAACGTTACTGCAAAGCGGCAGGCAATGTTTGCTGCCGCAAGTACGCTTCGAGCAAATCGGCAATGTCCGGTTCGTCTTCAACAATCAGCACCAGCGGGCTTGGCTTCACGGGTTTCAGTGTAGTCGCAATTGCCAAGATTGCTTCAAGAAATCCTCGAGAAATCTTGCAGTCCATCTTGTCAAAATCTTGTATTTCTCCCGAGAACTTCTTGAACCTCGAGGCCCACACTCTGGGAGATCAAAGAAAGGAATTTTATGACCAAACCATCTACACCCAACAAACCCGAGTGGCTGGTCCCCGCAGCCCTGATCCTGCTGTCTTTGGCTCCTGTTGCCTCAGGGATTTTTCGGTTATTAGAGCAGAGCAACAGCACAACCGTCATCACCCCCGAGAATCAGCGCTTCTTTGCCAATCCGCTGCCCATCGTGGCGCACAGCCTGAGCGGCATTGTGTTCCTCATTTTGGGCGCTTTGCAGTTTGCCCCGAAGTTGCGCCGCCCGAAACCGGGTTGGCACAAAATTCTTGGGCGGATACTGATCCCAAGCGGGTTGGTGCTGGCGTTTTCAGCCATTTGGATGACACACTTCAACGAAATGCCCAAATTCGACGGTGCGCTGGTGTACGGAACACGGATGGTATTTGGTGTTTGGATGGTGCTTACGATTGTGCTGGGGACTGCTGCCATTTATCGGCGAGACTTTACCAACCACGGAGATTGGATGACTCGAGCTTATGCCGTCGGGTCGGGAGGAAACACTCAGGTCTTCACTTCTGGGTGGTTGTTTCTTTTTTTTCCTGAGCATATGAATGACCTCACCAGGGCCATCACACTTGGAGCGGGCTGGGTCATCAACGTTACGATTGCCGAATGGGTCATCCGCCGCAGGCTTCAGGTCAAGCAAAAAAGAGCAACCGCATGAACCCAAACCAAACCGCTCCCAACCCTAGAGCCAAGGAGAACCCCCAGATGAAAGCAATGGTACTGACCAGATACGGCTCGGCGGATGCGCTCGAGTTGCAACAAGTCGCCAAGCCCGCCCCCAAAGACCACCAAGTGCTCATCAAAGTGCAGGCTACTGCGCTCAATGCGGCAGACCATCACCTGATGAAGGGGGCACTTTTGGTTCGGCTTGCCAATGGCTTGTTGAGGCCCAAATATCCCATTCTGGGGGCGGATGTGGCGGGTCGTGTGGAGGCGGTGGGCCAGCAAGTGAGGCGGTTCAAGGTGGGCGATGAAGTCTTTGGGGATTTCTCGAGCGCTGGCTTGGGTGGCTTTGGCGAATATGTGTGTGTGCTCGAGGAGGCACTGATGTACAAACCCCACAACCTGAGCTTTGAGCAGGCCGCCGCTGTTCCGATGGCTGCCGTCACGGCCCTGCAAGGCTTGCGCGACCAAGGCAAACTGCAAGCCGGACAAACCGTTTTGATCAACGGGGCATCGGGCGGGGTGGGGACTTTCGCGGTGCAAATCGCCAAAGCCCTTGGGGCAAGCGTGAGGGCCGTGTGCAGCAGTTCAAAACTGACCCAAGCCCTCGAACTGGGTGCGGATGAAGCGGTGGATTACACCCAGCACGACATCACCCAGTCCGGCCAGCGCTACGACCTGATTCTGGATGTCGCCGCCTATCGTTCGCCGGGTGGGTACAAGGCCATACTCAAACCCCAGGGGCGCTATGTGTTGGTTGGGGGCAGCTTTGGCAAAATCGTACAGATGTTGTTCCAGGCTGCGCTGCTATCCAAGTCAGGCGGGCAACAGTTTTCGGTGCTGATGGCAAAGTCCAACGCGCAGGATTTATCGTTCATCAAAGATTTGATTGAAGCAGGTCAGGTCAAGCCAGTGGTGGAGAAAGTCTATGCCTTTGAGCAGATTCCTGAGGCTCTGCGCTATTTGGGTGAGGGTCATGTCAAGGGCAAGTTGGTGGTGCGGGTTGCTCGAGATTGACTCTCGAGGGTATGGCGAGATAGAGAATCGAGCAAAAGTAGACTCCTCGAGGGTTGTGGTGATTTACCCAAACACCAAGGGTCTAGCTTTGGGGGGTGGCTTGAATGAAACAATCAGAATTCTGTTCTCGAGCTGAATCCCCGCCTAATCGTGGGCCACATCCGAGCGCCGATGTACGAAGGAGATAACAATAATTTCGTCATCCAGATTCGCCCACCACCCAATCTCAAATCCCATTTAACCTGTCTTGTGCAAGGTCAGCACGGGAATGACTTGCTCTGCCACGCTGCCCAAAATCAAATGCTCTAAACCACGGTGTCCGTGTGTGCCCATTGCAATCAAGTCGGCGTCAAGGTGTCGCGCTTGCTCGAGAATCACTGGGGCAGCTTGACCACGCAGCACTTCGCCTTCACCCAAGACGTTTAGGTCATGCTGCATTTGGATTTCGTAAAATACCAAAGCCTCTGCCTCGGTTGCAATGCGTTTCAGTTCGCCGCGCAATTTCGCGGCACTGATGCCAAAATCGCCAATCACGTTTAAGAGTTTGATCGAAGCGTTTGGAAAATTTTCGCTGGAGCAGCAATGAAACCGTGAACAAAGCCAGTCCAACAGTCAGGATCGTCCAACGACGAATTTTCAGCAAGACTTTTTTTAACTGTTCCGAATTCGAGTGACCCACGGTTCAATCTCGAGGTCTGTCACTGTTGCGGGTTTAAGGCTTCTTTCCATTTGGAGATAAAGCCGTGTGGCATCTGCAAACGAACTGGAATAATCTGCACTGGAATGCTCGAGCTACTGGCAACCGCTTGCGCCACCGAACCTAGGCGAAGTCGTTCAATACCCTCGCGTCCGTGCGTGCCCATCACGATCAAGTCAACTTTCTCGGCTTGTGACACTTCAAGAATCACGTTTGCAATGGACTTGGTATTGGCGGCAACGATACGAATACCTGGCAAGAGCCTTGCGTTGCTGGCAAGTTCGGTCAGCCAGGATTGTGCTGACTCGAGATCGGTATCCAATTGTTGTGATTGAACATACAGCAAAGTCACGCGAGAACCCAACCATCTCGAGAGATCAAAGGCGTATTTGGTAACAACTTGGCTGCACAAATCATTTTGTACTGGAACGAGAATGTGTTGATACATAAAATCACCCCCTAAGGTGAGACAGCACACGTGTTTACATGGGAGGAATGGTCTAAGCTAAACTTCCTTTTGAATCATTTTGATCTAGGTGCGTTACCAGGACGTTACGGTTTTTTTGTGCGGTACGACAAAATAATCTTTCTGATCAGCAAGGCACCCGAGCGACACTCGAGTTGTTCTTTGATCTTGCTTTCCAGCATTAAATAGGCAACAAAGAGAAATCTTTGAGCATCACATGCCCTTGAATTGCCGCCTCAGAAGGTGAACGGATCAAACTCGCTTCAGGGTTCGTTCCTCGAGCAGCGTACAAATCAAAAACCCAAGCAGCATCAAGCTCGAGGTCACACACCAAAAACACCAAGCGTGAATCACGAACGCCTCGAGATAGGTGAAGTAGGCGTAAAAAAGCAAGCCTGGCACAGCTGATAAACGCAGCAGATCAGAAATTTGATAACCAAACAAGACATTCGAGAACACGCCGTACAATGAAAGCGCGAACAAACCAGAAAAGTAGGCAAAACCAAAACCAGCCACGGGCAAGCCAAACCATTTTGAATACGGGCTGGCTTGCACCACATCGCAACCAGAAATTGGACAGACCAAACTGATGCGTCCAAGGTCGTACAACAAAATGTAAAACGCGATCAGCATTCCCAGCAATGCAAACACGCTGCCTACCATGCGCCAGACCAAGATTCTCTGGCTTGTGACCCCAGGCTCGAGGTTTGAAACTCCTGACATTATTTTTCCTCGAGCTTTGCCATGATCGCTTCAAAAGCTTCGACTGGCAAGGCACCAGACACCAGAAAGTTGTTGATCACAAATGATGGTGTGGCGTTTAATCCGACGCGTTTGCCTGCGGCGACATCGGCATCGATGGCTGCTTGTGCCGATGCGGTATCGATACACGATCGTAGTGTTGTGCCGTCCAAGCCAACTTGATTGGCGTAGTCTGCAAACTGATTGAGCACTTCAGAAACCGAGCTTGATGCCCAATCGGTTTGTGCCCGAAACAGAATGCGTTTGTATTCAGCGAATTTTCCGTGATCTGCGGCGCAGGCGGCTGCCAGCGAAGCAGCATTGGCGTTGGCATGTTGCGGCAATGGAAAATCACGATACGCAAACTGCACTTTGCCGCTCGAGACGAGTTTGCTTTCAAACAACCCTTCAAATTCGGTGGCGAAAATGGCACAGGCTGGGCATTCGTAATCTGAGAATTCGACAATTGTAAACGGCGCGTTTTTCGCACCCGTCACAAAACGCGCTCCCTCTAAAGCATTGGCACTGACTTGCACCAACTCGAGGTTCTGTGTTTGCCCTTGAAACAAATACGAAACCTTTAACGTTGGCGCGTTGGCATTGTTGCTCGAGACTTCAGCTTGGGGTTTGGCGTTGAAGAGTACTAAACCAAACCCAGCGACCACCGCCAAGAACATTACGCCTAGAAATGCGTTTCGGGACTGATTCATTGTTGACCTTTTGACCTTTCAGGAGTGTTAATCGTTCTGCAATAACTGCTGTCTTAAATTGCTGCGTTATTGCTGGCACAATCGACGCAACAGAGTCTTGAGCTCAGGCATTACAAGGGTGTTACGGGTGGTTTGAATAAAGTGCGATTCCAAAAAAAATTTGAGCAATTAACACCTTGTAAATCGAACCTCGAGCACAGTAATGGTTCGGTAACACGCATCGGTCAAGCTACGTTTGTTCTCTACCAATTTTGAACGGTCGAAACCTCACTTTCAAGGAGGATTTTATGCGTCGTATGATGGGTATACTTGTCGTTACAGCCGCCCTCTCGAGCTTGGTGTTGGCTGCAAATCCAGTCCTGCTCAGCGCTCGAGTCAAAAGCTGTTGAACGTCGGTGTTGATGTTCGTCCAAACTCGAGTTTCATCGGCTTCAATGATTCCTGGCGCTGCTTTTCGCAAACGGCGGCGGCGGGTATTACAACAACGAACGAGAAATGACTTTAAGCGACGGTAGCAAAATCAAAGTCCCAAAGTACGCTATGAAAGACGGCAACACCAACGCCTACATCTTGACCCAAGACATGATTGAACGCGGCGAAGCCGTCGAACTGACCGATGCCAACGTATTAAGCTTCAAAACGGGCGCACATCTGCCCGCCGTTATTGGCAGGGCATTCACAGGCTCGAGGGGCGACATCACGGGCAAAGTCGAATGGAAAGATGGCAAGTACACCCTCGAGTTTGGACGCAAGCTCGACACGAGTGATGCCGAACGGGACGTGACGTTCAAAGATTTGTCATAGACCTACTATTTTGGGGTGGCAACCTTTGACAACACGCAGATCAAACACGCCGTCTCGGATTTGCTCGAGTTTAAATTCCAATAGCGTTATGTTAAAACTCGAGGTCAAACCAAGACCTCGAGTTTTTTGATGCCCCGCCTCGCGTCAACCATTGTGCAAGGTGCCGTAACAACGTGCAGACCTTAAAGGCTGCCACTGGACCGAAGTCAAGCGTCAAAGTCCAGGTATCTTGCATAATCGGACCCCTTATGCTACATTTCATGTAACGTTTACATTACTGTTCCAAGCGCAATTCTTATTCCCGAGCATTTTCGCTCGAGGAGGCATGTGTGTTCGTTCGTCGGACTGACAAAACCAGCAGTGCACGGCAGATCGCCGAGATGACGGGCGTATCAATTGCCACGGTTTCAAGGGCACTAAACGCGTCGGAACGGGTAACGCCCGAAACCCGCGATCGAGTCCTGGCAGCGGCAGCACAGTTCGGCTACCGACCCAGCCCGCTTGGGCGCAACCTTGTCGTGGGGCGCAGCCACTTGGTTGGTCTGATCGTACCAAACATCGGCTTTCCTCTTTACGGATTGATGGCTCGCAGCCTCGAGGAGGTTCTGGAGCCGCTCGGACTGCGGGCGCTGCTTGCCTCAAGCGACGACGACGAGAACCGCGAGATCGAAGCGGCGCACTCTCTGCTGCGGCACGCCGTGGACGGAGGAATCGTGATCAACTCCCGCGCCAACGGGCGGCTGCCGAGTGGACCGCGTTTCCCGTGGATTCACATTTCCTCGGAAGAGGCGGGCATGGCGGGAGCCGTGGAACTCGACAACCGCGCCGGGGGTCACCTCGCCGCCACACATCTCCTCGAAACCGGACGCTGCCACCTGGCACACATCGCTGGATTCGGACGAGAGGGTGAGGACCGCCAAGCGGGCTGGCTCGAGGCGCTACACGCCGCCGGAATCGAACCGGTTGACGGCGAGGTCGGCGATTACTCCGAAGCCGCAGGTCGAACCGCAACCCGCGCCATTCTCGAGCGGGTCGGACCGGGCGGACTGGACGGTTTGTTCTTGGCGGGCGATGTCATGGCTGCCGGAGCCATGCGCGAACTGCGTGAGGCTGGGCTACGCGTCCCCGAAGATGTGGCAGTGATCGGCTTTGATGACGCGGATTTCGCCGGGATGCTCGAGCCACCGCTGACCACCGTGCGCCAGCCCGCCGCCGCCATGGGTGCCGCCGCCGCGCGATTGCTCCTGCACAGCTACAACCTCGAGCCACCTGAAGCCCTGGCGCATCAGCCTGTGCTGTTTAAACCTGAACTGGTCGTGCGCGGATCGTCCGCACCGCGATTGGGAGCACCACCTGCGCAAATCCACGAAATACCTTTTAAGCAATCCTGAACGCAAACCTCGAGTCTCAACGTGCCACCCTGTCTTTGTTGGAGCAAACCAGTCCAAAATGCGGGAAGAAAGAGGTCGCTATGAACATGAAGCCGTGGAAGCCGCTCGTTATCTTTGGTAGCCTGGCGCTCGCACTGGGCGCAGCACTCTCACCTGGAGCCGCCCAGAGTAAGGCTGGCGGCACGTTTATCGTCGTGCGCGACAATCAGTGGGGGGCGAACAACCTCAACCCGTTCCTGCCTGGGGATCAGCACCTGCTGCCGACGCTCTCGGCAATTTTCGAGACGCTGTTCTTCGTCAACAGCATCTCTGGCGAGGTGACGGACGTGCTGGGCACGGATTACAAGTGGAGCAAAGATGCGCTGACCCTGAACGTTACCACCAGAAAGAATGTCAAGTGGAACGACGGACAGACGTTTAACGCCAAGGATGTCGAATTCACCTTCAACTACGTCAAAAAATATCCGGTGCTCGACACCTCCGGCGTCTGGAACAATGGGCTGGCGAGCGTCAAGGCGAGCGGCGCGGACACTGTGACCTTCACCTTCACCAAAGCCAACACCCCAATTTTCACTTATCTGGCGCACATGCCGATCATTCCTGAACACGTCTGGTCATCGATTAGCGATCCGCTGACCTACACCAATCAAAAGCCGGTCGCCACCGGTCCCTTCGTGTTTGACACCTATTCTGTGCAGTCGCTCAAGGTCACCAAAAACCCTAATTACTGGATGCCCAACAAGCCCACCATCGACGGCATTGTCTGGACGGTCGCCGGTGGCAACGACGGCGCACTGCTGCGACTGCTGAAAGGCGAAGTAGACTTTGGTTACGTCGGCGTGACCAACGTCAAAGCCGATTACGCTGACAAAAATCCCGCCATCAACCTGTACTGGTGGCCCGTAAACAACGCCAACTTTCTTTACCTGAACAACGCCAAAGCGCCCTTCAACGATGTGAATTTCCGCCGCGCCATCGCCATGGCGGTGGACACCAAGGACGTGGCGCAAAAGGGCTACAACGGCACAGTGGCTGCCGCCGACCCCAGCGGTGTGATCCCCGCACAGCGCGGCAAGTGGCTGACCGCCGCCGCCACCAAAAACGCCTACACGTTTAACCTCGAGAAAGCCAAAGCCATGCTGAGCAAAGCTGGTTACAAGACCGACTCGAGCGGTGGCTTGCTGGGCAAAGACGGCAAGCCCCTGGGCACGTTAAAGATTCTGGTTGGCGCGGGCTGGACGGACTTCATCGCCAT
>JANMUC010000298.1:0-11150 GCA_031391225.1 Deinococcales bacterium | reverse complement strand
TTCGCCTCTCATCCCCGACCCTTCTCTCCCAGGAGAGAAGGGAGCTTTATGGCTGCTTTGAGTGGCGGCAATGGATTTGGGGCTATGATTTTCTTGTGAAATCACCGTCGTACATGCTCGAGCTTCAAAAGGCACAACGGCAGAATTCAACGCCAGCCGAGGAAGTGCTGTGGCGGGTTTTACGGGGCAGCAATCTCGAGGGAGTACGGTTTTTGCGGCAGAAAGCGTTTGGGCGGTACATTGTGGACTTTTACTGCGCCAGTGCCAAACTGGTGATCGAATTGGATGGTGAAGTGCATGACACGGTTGAAGCCCAAGCTTACGATGCCATAAGAACCGAAACATTGGAATCTCGAGGGTTGCGGGTGTTGCGTTTTCGGAATGAAATGGTGCTCGAGGAACTGCCTGAAGTGGTCAAGAAAATCAAAGAAATGATTCGCGCCCAACGTGTCTAGGACGTAAACTCCCTTCTCTCGATGTTGAGAGAAGGGTCGGGGATGAGAGTAGCGAAAGTAGGGCTTTAGGGTATTCTGAAGCATGTATGACTTTGATACAGTTAAAACAGCACTCGAGACTGAGGATCTAACACTAGCCCTTACAAAATTGGAAAGTTACGGGAAGGCTAATTCCAATCCCGATCTTGAGCGTTGGGCAAACGCTGAACGCAATGGGTATTTTCATGGAATCATGTCGGATGTACCTAATTACCGTGACGTTCGTGTTTCATGGTGGGACGAAAATGATTGTGAGATAATAGTGCCAGACCCAGGAAGCGAAGAGTTTCGGAAGATGATCTATTTTTTCCCGATTTTTCATGGAGTTAAAGACATTGAGGAGAACATAGAATTTTTTAACTGTTTTCCATCGGCGGAAGTGTTAAAAATTTTAAACACAGTTTTTAGCCAAATAGCAGGGTCGCATATCAGACTCAAAAGTGTTAAATATGCACCACAATTTATTCGCTCAATGCTAAAAAGTATTAGAAGCGAAGCACTTTTTAAGCTACAAGAAGCTTTACATATAGATAAGTCTGGTGTTATACCTATAATCAGTATTAGTCTCGATACTTCAGTTCCAGACCTTTCATGGATTTTAGATAGTGAACTACGAGAAATTCTTGAAAATCGATGGAAAGAAGCTAATGCAACATTAAGTGCAAATGCGCCACTCGCAACTATCATTTTGCTTGGGAGCATTATTGAAGGACTTCTTTTAGTCAAAATTAAGCAAAATCCCAGGATTGCGAATCTTGCTTCTGTTGCTCCAAAAGATCGAAGAACAGCCTTGGTTTTATCTTTTAGTGAATGGACTCTGGCTCAAATGATTGATGTTGGTTTTGAACTTAATTGGATAACAAAACCATTAAAAGACTTTTCTCATATTCTTCGTGATTATCGGAATTTAGTTCATCCAAATCATCAACAAGAAGAAGGATATCACCCAGAACGCTTTTCGTGTGATACTTCATTTTCTATTGTTAAAGAAGCTATAGCGCAAATATCTAAGGTTCCTTAATTTTGGAATGCTGAATAATACTCTACCTGATTAGTTTCTTATTTTGCAAAATATGTTTTCACGCAAACGCATACAGTATCTCGAGAATTATTTTCGCATACTCATCTGGTTTCAACCCGCGTTTCTCGAGTTTCACCCCTGGCGGGTATTTGGTGACTTCCAGTTTGACGCTCGAGTTTCGTAAGGCTTTCGCGTCGTAATCCAGCGTCGAGTTTGGCGCGAAATTGACGCTGATTTGCGTCATGCTTTCACTTATACTCATCACGCCTTTGCTGTTTGCCACCACGCGTAACCGTGCCAGGTCAAAGAAGTTTTGCACTTCCCTTGGGGCGTTGCCGTGTTTGGATTTCAGCTCGCGTTCGACCCTCGAGACTTCGCCCAGCGTCGTGCTTTCACTCAAACGCCCGTAGTATTCGATGCGTTCCATCTCTTCGGGAATGTAACTCGGCTCGAGCCTCGCGTCCACTTTCAGGTCTATTGCCATGCGTGGCGCTGGGGCTTTGTAATCGCCTTTCAGTTTGCCGATGGCTTCCGCCAGCAGTTCGGTGTAGACCTCGAGCGAAACCATTTGAATATGCCCATGTTGTTCTGCGCCCAGAATGTTGCCGATGCCGCGTATTTCCATGTCTTTTTCGGCTAGCAGGTGTCCGCTGCCAAGGTCGGCAAGGTCGGCGATTGCCCACAGTCGGCGCTCGGCGGTTTCGGAGATTCTGGGAGGGTAGAACAGGTAGGCGTATGCCTCGAGCGCCCGTCGTCCGACGCGTCCACGCAGTTGATAGAGTTGCGCCAGTCCCAGCCGGTCAGACCGTTCGATCAAAATGGTGTTTGCTTCGGGGATGTCCAGCCCCGATTCGACAATCGTGGTGGCGATCAAAACGTCGTAAGCGCCCATTTCAAAGCCCATCATGACTTCTTCAATGTCGTCGTCTGGCATCTGTCCGTGTGCCACGGCAATGCGGGCTTCTGGCACGAGGGTTTGAATGTAGCGTGCTCGGTTTTGAATGCTGGCGACGCGGTCATGAATGTAAAAGGTTTTGCCGCCGCGTTCCATCTCGAGCAAAATCGCTTCGCGCACGGTGGCAGGGTCGAACGGCGAGAGCATGGTTTGAATCGGTTTGCGTCCGGCTGGTGGCGTGGCAATGTGGCTCATGTCGCGCAAGCCGACCATGCTCATGTACAAGGTGCGCGGTATCGGCGTGGCGGAAAGTGACAGCACGTCAATCGCGTTTTCTGGGTTGAGGTCAATTTCGGTATTGGTTTTGGGTTTATCCCCAATCACGTTGCCCATGACCGCCTCGAGACTCATGGCGACGCTCGAGGCTGCACTGGCAACGCCTGCACCCAAGGCGGTTTCTTTTTTTCTGGCTTTGGGTTTTTTCTCGCCTTCGATCACCATTTCTTTGATCTGCGACAGTGACATTTCGCCGCTTTTCAGGGCTTTCAACTTCTCTTTTTGCATCACCCCAAAACGGTGTTCTTCGTCAATAATCAACAAGCCCAAATTCTTAAACTCGAGTTCTGAGCTTAAAAGTCTGTGCGTGCCAATCACAATGTCCACCGTGCCACGTTTCAAACCCTTGTAAACCGCGTCCACATCTTTGGGGGTCGTAAACCTCGAGAGTCCTGAAACAATCACTGGCGTGCCTTCAAAGCGTTTTCGCAGCGTCTCGAGGTGCTGATCTGCCAGCAAAGTTGTCGGTACAAGAACCGCGACTTGTCGCCCGTGCGAGACGATACGGTGCGCAGCTCGGACGGCGACCTCAGTTTTACCGAAACCCACATCGCCCGAAACCAACCGGTCCATCGGCAAGCTTTTCTCGAGGTCTTTGTAGGTGGATTTGATGGCTTGGGCTTGGTCTTTGGTGAACTCAAACGGGAAGTTCTTTTCAAACGCTTCATCCCATTCATTCGTAATGTCGGGATAACTCGAGCCTGGTGTCGCTTGACGTGCCGCGTACTGCACCAGTAACTTTTGCGCGAGTTCTTCGGCGTTTTGACGGGCTTTCTCTCGAGCTTTCTGCCATTCGTTCTTGCCGAGTGTGCTTAAACGCGGTGGGTCGTCGGTTGTGCCAGGATGACGGCGCAGCAATGGCAGTTGCTCGACTGGCAAGAAAATACGGGCATCCGAAGCGTATTTGATCTGCAAGTAATCCCTGGTCACACCAAGAATTTGTCGCGCCTCGAGTCCCATAAACTGCCCGATACCGTGCTCTGGGTGAATCAAATAATCGCCCATTTGGAGCGCGGTGGCATCGCTGACGGGTGGTCCTCGCAGCTTTCGGGCGCGAAGGACACTGCCGCCCTGAAAACCGTACAGTAACTCTTCGGTGACAACCGCAACTTTGGCGATGTGGTCAATAAAACCGCCCTCGCTGCCGCCTTTGACAAACGAAATTCGACCTTTTTCGGCTTCCGCCCGCCATTCCCAACCCCTGGGAAGATCACCTAAAACGTGTTGCTCGAGGTACGCGCCCGTACGTTCGTGCTTTAGAAGGGCAACCACGCGGTATCCCGCCTCGAGCCAAGCGGCGGCATCGTCGCGGAACATGCGAAGCCGAGCGCGGTAAAATGGCAGCGTCTCGAGGTCGGAAGGGCGCTCGGGAAGATCAAGCGGCGTGCGACCAAAGGCAATCACGTCACGGGTTTTTAAGTGCTCCCAAAGTCGTTGGTATTTTTTGGGACTGAGATAACCTTCAAAAAACTCTGGCGAATCGAGGTAAATCCGACCTTTTAAACGCTCGAGCCTAGTGCTGTCCCAAGCAACTTCTGGGATAAAATCGCCAAGCGGACCCAGCCCAAACGATTTGACTTTCTCGCCGTCCACGCGCACAAACTCGAGGTCATCACCAAAAAATTCGGCACGAACGACCTGAGACTTACCGTTTAAATTCAAACGAATCTCGAGCGTGTCACCCAAAACCTTAAAGAAACCCTCGGTTTTGGCTAAATCACTCGTCTCGAGGTTCTCTTCGCGCTCGTACCCCAAATTCTCGAGCTTATCGAGGAATTCATCCCGCGAAAAACGCATTCCAGGCGCAAGCTCGAGCCTGAACGCACCCGGTTGACTTGGGAAATCCTCGAGCGCGGTTTCGATGTCCAACAGCACGTGCTTGTGTAAATCCGTCCACTCGGCAATTTCGGGATTTAAACTCACTCGAGCGCCAAACAGCGGCGCATCCGTGTACAACTTCAACCGTTCTGGTGTACTAATCAGCACACCGCCAGCATCCGCCGCGAATAGGGCAAGTCGAGCCACCTGAGAGAGACCGGCGTGTAAACCAGGCTCGAGAGGGGCTAAGTTTTCGGTGACTAGGGGCGCACGAGTTCCACTGCGGGTAGAAGCCATCTGGGACAGAGGTTTCTCACGCACAGCGACACCCGACGACCCGACCTTCGGGGCAGTTCGCCGCATCGGGATCATTCTAACCTAAGTTGCTCGAGAATCAAGCGGCAAGGATCACAGACTTGGGCAAGCTGCCTTGAATTTTTCAGTACAAGTGGCTCGAGATGCGGTCTGCCCTCATCCCCCACCCTTCTCCTGATGTTGGGAGAAGGGAGTTCTATTTTGATTTTGTTTGGGTAGAATATTCTGTATGAGACGTGGGATTTTAACTACAATATCACGGGTAAATCGGCGGAATGCGACACCAGCAGAGGAATGTCTTTGGATGGCATTACGGGACAGAAAGTTAGATGGCTGGAAATTTAAGCGACAAAAGGTGATTGGGAAATTCGTTGCAGATTTTTATTGCCGTGACGCGAAATTGATTGTTGAACTGGATGGGGAAATTCTCGATTCTCGAGATGCGCAGATTGCAGATGCTTTGCGTACTGAATTCTTGAATGCAAAAGGGTACACGGTGATTCGATTTCGCAATGAAGAAGTCCTACACAATCTGCTCGAGGTTTTGAACACCATCAAAACTAACTTTCCAGCACCCAAAATAGCACCTAAAATCTCCCTTCTCCCGATGTTGGGAGAAGCGGTTTCGCCCGAAGGTGCGTTTTGAAACCAAGAAGGGCTGGGGATGAGGGCAGACGAATCAAGCACTTGTTTTTGCGCGTTGCTGCCAAAGGATTTCAAATTCGGTATTTGTTATTTTTACGCCTTGAAACTTGGGGTTAGAGTTGATTTCCTCGAGAGTAGGAACTGGAACATCCCCCAGTTGAGTATTTTGTGTTGAGCCATGCTCCCAAGCAAATCCCACTGTTCCATCGATAAAGAATTCCAATTTCCTGATTTCAAAATGATCTTCCCCCAACTCGGAAACGAGACGTATTGGGGAATTGGGGTTTTCGTGTTTCCAGAGAACGTCGATGTATTCCATAATTCAATCCTCGACATTGATTCTATTGGATTTCTCGAGCAAAAACTTAGGCTTTTCACAATGAATTTGGTCCATAAACCCTCGCTTTCGGCATCAACCCAAGCGCGTAAAGCATCTCCCTTGCCTTCTGTGGTCGCTCGAGAATTCTTAAACTCAGGGTTTTCTCGAGTACGGCTGCCAATCTATTTGGAGCTTTTGGTTTATCGGTTCGGAGTTGTATTCTGGACGTTAGAGGTGTTTATGAAAAGCTCGCGTTTTTTCGTGTTGTTGGTATTGCTTGGGTTTTCTGCATTTGCTGATTCGTTGCCGTCCAATGGGTTGGGATTGACCTTGAACGAGTGGGAATTGAACCACAAACCAACGGGTCATGGCATGATTGGCACAATGTACGATCAAATAGAAGTTGTGTTCCAGAACAATAAAATCACTCAAATCGAGCTTAATCTGGAGCTTCCAATTTCAGTCGAGAAAGCTGTTGAATTTGCAACATCGCTGCTTCCTCGAGATGCAAAATTTGTTCAGCAATACAGCCCTAAATACGGTACAAAAATGCTCGAGTTTAAGAAGGTTTTCTTATATACCAGTGAATTTTTACAAGGCGAATTCCATTACCAGTACAACCAATACAATAATCCTGCGGGTGTAACTCGAGTGATTGTTACACTGGGCAATGAACCGCTTAAAGCCAGTGCTTTGAAAGAGCAAAAAAGAAACATTGATTTTTACTTTGATAATTGCGAAACACTGCAAATGAAATACCCAGATGGTGTGCCTGAAGGACATCCAGCGTATCGTCCTGCTTTGGATCGGAATAGAAATGGTTGGGCTTGTGAACCCACACCGCGCTAGAAGTCTTACAACTCAACTTTTTCAAAATGTTCAACCGTCGGAAACGGATCGTAAAAGTGATGCAGCAACGCCCGCCATTCCTGGTATTGGGCTGATCCTCTAAACCCTACCGTGTGATCCTCGAGTCTTTCCCATTTCACCAGCAGCAAGTATTTGTCGGGTTGCTCGAGGCATTTTTGCAGTTCGACTTCAATGAACCCGTTCATCCTCGAGATGATTTTGGAGGCTTGACGAAACGCGCTTTCAAATTCTGGCGTTAGGTTTGGTTTGATGTTCAGCATGGCAACTTCTAGAATCATGGGGTTAGTATAGGTCATGAACATTGATCTGAACGCCGATGCTGGCGAATCGTTTGGCGCTTTTCGCATGGGGCGTGACCTCGAGTTGTTCGATTTCATCAGCACGGTCAATGTGGCTTGCGGTTTTCATGCGGGCGATCCGTTGACCATGCAAGCCACGCTCGAGTTGGCAAAGCAGAAGAACGTGGCGGTGGGGGCGCATCCTGGTTATCAGGATTTGGTGGGTTTTGGGCGTCGGATTCTCGAGGCGACACCTGAACAGGTTTATGCGGATACGGTCTATCAGGTGGCGGCACTGGCGGGTTTTGCAAAGCTGGCGGGCATGAAGTTGACGCACGTCAAAGCCCACGGTGCATTATCCACCAGGGCTTGGGTTCATGCGCCCACAGCCGAAGCGCTGGCTCGAGCGACCCAAGATTTTGACCCGAATTTACCGCTCATGGTTTTACCTGGAACGTTCCTCGAGTCTGAAGCGCAAAAATTGAATGTTCCAATGCTGATTGAAGCCTTCCCAGAAAGGGCGTACATGAAAGATGGTCGGCTTGCCCCGCGTTCAATGGCTGGCTCGAGCATTCACGACCCGAAAGAGGCGGCAAGGCGTGCCGTGCAAATGGTCAAGGAACACCGCGTCGAGGCGATTGATGGCGGTTGGTTTGAGTTAAAACCGCAAACCCTGTGTATTCACGGTGACAATCCACAAGCGCCCGAAATCGCCAAAGAAGTTCGTGCGGCACTCGAGGCTGAGGGCATCACCATTTCAAATGCAGGACTTTGAAGATGCGGCAACTGACTGGTTTTTACGTTCCATTCTCGAGCAGCCTTGATTTGACTGCCAACGCCAGAATGCACGCCTTGGCGGAACGATTGCGCTCCAATTTACTCGAGGGCATCACGGACTTATACCCTGGTTACATCAACTTGTACGTCGAATTTGATGCGAATCTGCTGGCTCGAGACACGGTGAAAAGCTGGGTTAAAAAACAGGCGCTCAATCTCGAGGCAAAAGCTTCAACTGGGCGTGAGGTTGTGATTCCAGTGCGTTACGACGGCGAAGATTTGGAATTTGTGGCGGCGGAAACGGGTTTAACTGTGGCGCAAGTCATCGAGAAACACTCGAGCGTCACGTATCAAACGTACACGGTGGGCTTCACGCCTGGGTATCCGTTTTTGGGAAAACTTGATCCTGCGCTTCATTTACCGCGCCGTAAAACCCCGCGCAAAAAAGTGCCAGCGCACAGCGTGGCGATTGCAGTGGGGCAAACCGGAATTTATCCGTTATCAACTCCTGGTGGTTGGCACATTCTGGGTTCGGCATTGACGGCGGTGTACGACCCGCACCGTGAAAAACCGTTTTTGCTCGAGCCTGGTGATAATGTAAGGTTCGTTCCCAGTGAGGGTGAAACGCCGCCCGAAGCCAGTGTGCTCGAGGTGCTGCCATCAACGCCACAGTTTCCAGTTTTAAAAGTTGAAAAACCTGGGTTGCTGGATTTGATCGTTGATGATGGTCGCGCTCTGGCGGGTCATTACGGTATGGCGCGGTCTGGAGCTATGGATGAACGGAGCGCCAAAGCAGCGAACGCCTTGGTGGGCAATACAGCAAACACAGCGCTACTCGAGATGACCCTGAAAGGCGCAACGTTTAAGGTGTTGCAAGATGTGGTGCTTGGTTTCGCAGGTTTCGGAATGCAGCCCAGGTTGAATGGTCAAGCCGCGCCAGCATTTGAAAGTTTTCAAGTGCGAACCAATGACAAACTCGAGTTTGTCCCCACAGCGACAGGCGTGCGCGGTTATTTGGCGGTTCCAGGTGGTTTTGAAAGCTCGAGTTTTATGAATTCCAAAAGCACTGATTTGGTTGGACGAATCGGGCGTGCGCTTCAAGTAGGGGAGATGCTGGGCATGAACAATCCCTCGAGCAAAAATCGGGCGGGTTACAGCATTGCATTTTCGAGCTTGCCAGAAACGGTGACGGTGCGTTTGCTAGCGGGACCGCAAGCCACGCCCAAAGCCCTTGCCGCTTTGTGCAGTGCCGAATTTACGGTCAGCAGCCCAGACCGCATGGGCGTCAGGCTCGAGGGTATCAAAGTGCCAGGTGGTGAACTGACCAGCGAAGCCACACCAATGGGCGGGGTGCAAATTACCATTGATGGCGACCCAATTTTGCTCTTAAATGATCGAGGACGCATTGGTGGTTATGCCAAACCTGCCGTGGTTGACCCTCGAGATTTGGGATTGGTGGCGCAACTGCGACCAGGGCAGAAATTGCGGTTTAAACTGGTTGGTGGTTCGAGTCCTGAGCAATGGTTTTTGACGTTGTGAAAAAGTAATGTAGGGTCGCCGCTTCTTGACTATAAAATGCACCTATCGGGCATAGTCGCTGCTGCGACCTTGGTTCGAGCTAGAAATTAAAGGAGCATCAACATGGAACAACGTTTTAAAAACAAAGTCATCCTTATCACTGGCGCAGGCAACGGCATTGGGCGCTCAATTGCAAACCGTTACGCGCTCGAGGGTGGCAAGGTCGTGGTCAATGACATCAAATCAGAATTGGTTGATCTGGTCGTCAATGAAATAAAAGGCGCTGGTGGTACTGCGCTTGGTTTTATCGGGGATGCCTCGAGCAAAATTGAGGTTGAATCGATGTTTGACGCCACCGAAAAACAGTTTGGATATGTTGATGTTGTGGTCAACAATGCGGGTTTAACCAGCGATCAACGGCACTTTTTAAACGCCGACGAAGAATGGTGGGACAAGTATTTGCGAATCAACCTGAAAAGCGCGTATTTGTGCGCGTTTCGTGCGGCGGGCATCATGGTGCGGCGGCGCAAGGGCGTGATTTTGAATGTCTCGAGCGGTGGTGGAACAAGGGCGCACCGTGGTTTTACGGCGTATGACGCTTCTAAAGGTGGCATTGAGGCGTTCACACGATCACTGGCGCTTGATCTTGGGTTTTATGGTGTGCGGGTCAATTGTCTTGTGCCTGGGCTGATTAACACGTACGGCTTAGAGGGTGACGATCTGGCGGAACGTGAAAAAGTCGTGCCGCTTCGTCGTTACGGTACTGCTGAGGACATGGTGGGCGCAGCAACTTTCTTGGCTTCCAACGATGCGGCATATATTACGGGGCAGTGTTTGGTGGTGGACGGTGGCGTGCTGGCGCAACAACGCAGTGCGAACGTGGACACCTTCCCGCTTTCCAATTTTCCAGACATTGCGCACGACCTCGAGTAACACCTTTGGGGGTTCAATATGATTCTCGAGACTGAACGGTTAATCCTCAGAAGACTTGTGCCCGAAGATTTGGATGCTTTGTTCGACTTGTACCGTGAAGAAGAAATTCGGCGGTATTACCCCGAGGGCGTCTTGAATTATGATCAAACCAAAGAGGAACTCGAGTGGTTTTTGAATGGGCATCCGAGGTTTCCAGAACTGGGACTCTGGGCAACTGTGAATAAAGAAACTGGCGAGTTTATGGGACGCTGTGGTTTGTTGCCTTGGAAAATTGAGGAACGTCAAGAGGTTGAAGTCGCTTTTTTGCTGGGTAAAAAATTCTGGGGACAAGGCTTTGCCACCGAAGCTGCCCTAGCGATAGTTCAGTACGCTTTTGAGAACTTGGATTTGTCGCGCCTTATTTGTTTGATCGATCCAGAAAATTCGGCTTCAGTCAAAGTTGCCGAGCGCATTGGTATGAACTTTGAACAACGGGTAGATGGTATTGATGGTGACAACTTCCCGACGTTGATCTACTCAATCTCGAGAGACTATAAAACTTCGATTTAAGAATTTGCTGGCTCGAGCAAAATACTCACCAGGCGGGTGGCAAATCGTCTTCGCTGGTCATTGGGGCAAGCGCCATGCGAATGATGTAACGCTGTGTGCCGCCGCGTCCAAGGTAACGCAGGTACAACGCCACCAATTCGTGCTGCATCGCTTTGGCGTCGGCAGGGTCAAGGCGTAAATCGGTGAACCAACCCTCGAGCACGGCTGGGGCATCAAGCTCGAGTGGATTGTAGGCGGTTGTGGGACTCGAGGCTGGTGAGATTAACAGTTGCCCATTTGCTTCGCGGGCGATGCGCACCCCCCAACGTTGTCCTGTGGCTTCGAGGGCGACCACAAAACTGCTTAAGAATAGGGGTTGTAAACTTTGACTCCAGGCGTCAAC
>JANMUC010000295.1:0-2879 GCA_031391225.1 Deinococcales bacterium | reverse complement strand
CCACCTGTTGTCATGCCACCTGCAACGACCGAGCCAATACCACCAGTGCCGCCAACCACGACCGAACCCACGCCTCCAACACCGCCCACCTCGAGCATTCCTGTTAATGTTTTACCGGTTTCGTACACTGCAACAGCGGGTGACCGAACTTACCTCGATGACACTGGCAAGCAACTGAGCGACACGGTTTTGGGTGGGGACATTTTTAACGCCAAAATCATGGGCGTTGCCGCCTACGAATGGGTGGGCTGGGCAAACAAAGATGCCAGCCTGAGCTTTGAATTTGCCCAAGAACGCAAATTCTCCAAAATCAGAATTGGTTTTAACCACAACGAAACCGCAGGCATTTTATTGCCAAAGAACGTTGTGATTAACGATCAAGTTTTCCCATTGACGGGCAGCGAAGTGCCAAACTTAAAACGCGGATTTGTCACCTTTGATGTCAACATAAGCGCCAGCAACTTAACCATCAAACTCGAGCGCAACCCAAGCCGTCAATGGATGATGGTGGATGAAATTCGGTTTGAAGCCCGTTAAAGAAGACGACAAGACCTGACGGGAACTTCGTTTAGACTCTCCTCGAGAAACACCATCTCGAGGAGGTTTTTATGAGCACCACACTGACCACACCCACAACGTTGCTTGAGCATTGGCAAGGACACCGCCGTGTGACCAGACAAACGATTGAATTGTTCCCAGAAGATCAATTGTTCAGCTTTCAACCCGCTCCACCCATGCGATCATTTGGCGAGTTGATGATCGAAGTGACAGGCATGATCGAACCAACCTTAAAAGGTGCTGAGGTTGGAGATTTCTCGTGGGCGGGGTTTGGTAGTATGTCCAGCAAAGCCGAGTTGCTCGAGGCGTGGGACGCGAATACAACACAAATTAACGAAGCTCTTGCACGCATTCCAGAAACCCGCTGGACGCAGACCGTAACCGCTTTTAATTTCACGCAACCAATGTCAGATTTTATTGCATACTTGCTCGAGAACGAAATCCATCACCGTGCCCAAGGTTACGTGTACTTGCGGTTACTCAAACTCGAGCCACCATTTTTCTACCCAATGTAAGGAGCGTGCCATGCTCGAGATTGTCAATACCTTTATAAAAGTTGCACCCGACAGTACCGCGACCAAAGCTGTGATTCCCGAAGCTCGAGATGAGCACAAAACGATTCAGGTCATTCAATACGAATTGCTGAGTGCAAAACCATATTCGCTGACCTTAAATGAATTGATTTTTGAAGTTTTCATCAGGCGTAACCAAATCTCGAGCACCGACCTCGAGCTACATAAAACCACGATCTGGACAGAATTGTTTTCCAAAGATCATCCATGTATGCGAGCCTCGATGTTGCCCAAAAAATACGGTTGGGGAGTGCATTACGATGCTGTTGGTAAGATTGGTTTGCACGCGATGGAATCTGAAATGTATCAACAGCTTGTTGCTTTTAGTGAGGGTGTCACAGTAGTGCAATTTGCCATGCGAAGTAAACGTGCTTGATTCCACTTCAAACAGGAGAAACCATGAGCCAAGTCTTTACTGAAGTGATTCACGCATTGTTAACCGAAGCTTACGAAGGCTCGAGTCAAGTTTGGTTTTCAGACCGCAACACGGGCTTGTTCTCGAGCTTGCAAAATTTAACCGCCGAACAGGTTTCTAAAACTGGCATTGCAGTCCACACCGAACACTTGCGCTGGTCGCTTTCAAATGTCAACGCCATGATGCGTGGTGAACGTCCCGCAATGGACTGGGCGCAAAGCTGGACGGTCAAAACTGTTTCAGAATCCGAGTGGCAGAGTTTGCTCGAGCAACTCAAACTCGAGTATCAAGTCTTGCAAACCAACATGCCAGCAAACCCAGATTTAAATGATCGAATGTTTGTGACCAGTGGTGTCGCGCTCGTAGCTCATGCTGCGTATCATTTGGGCGCGATTCGGCAGATGATCGCAACGTTTCAGTAAGCTCGCAAAAATATTTTGCCCGAAGCTTTACTGATTTGACCACCATGATAAGTGCCGCCCACAAAGTACCAATCGAGTTTCTCGAGGGTCGGAATCGCATTTTCAAGCGTCAAGCTCGAGAATTGTTCAAAACTGATTGCTCCCAAGTACCATCTGCCAGAAGCGCTGAAGCCTTCAATTTCGTAAAAATACTTCAACCAAAATTGACCGCAACATTGGCAAGCCAAGACAGTGATTTGTCCATAATTCTGGTCTAAACCAAGTTCGAGTACATCACTTAGTTTATGGCTTGAAGATGTCTGACATTCGCAAGTTTCGGGAACGTTGGAATCATCCACCATCGCCGCGTCAAATTTGTTGGCAAGCTCGAGAAACGCATGCCCCCAACCACTGCTGATGCTGACCTCTTGAATCGGTCCAGTTGGCAAAAACAACACCTTCAAACTTCCTGCACTGGGAAATATTCCCGCCTCGAGTTGAGTCAGTAAGCCATCAATTTCTTCAAGCGCGTCGCTCGAGTCTTCCCATGACGACCACAAAAAATTATTCTCGGGATTTGCCAGTAAAACCCGAGCCTCTGAAAGCACCACAATCAGGTTTTGAAGGTTCATGAAAGCCTTTCTGAGCATTCAGTATACTGATGCCTTACAGCGGTTTTCATATCCGTTGACGCGCTTCTTGACCCTTAAAGCAGCACCTTACGGGCTTGGGTCGCTTCTTGACCCTTAAAGCAGCACCTTACGGGCTTGGGTCGCTTCTTGACCCTTAATGCAGCACCTGTCTTGACCATAAAATGCACCTCACGGGCTTGGGTCAAGAAGCGACCCAAGCCCGTAAGGTGCTGCTTTAAGGGTCAAGAAGCGCGTCAACGGATATGAAAACCGCTGTAAGGCATCAGTATACTGAATGCTC
>JANMUC010000283.1:0-15294 GCA_031391225.1 Deinococcales bacterium | reverse complement strand
CACGAGCGAACCCGTGCCCGACATTGTCAAATCATTTTGAGCAGAATGCTCGAGGGAGTTTCAATCCTCGAGCACGAGCGAACCCGTGCCCGACGCAGTTCGCAATCTTTGAGCAGTTCGCAGTTAAACACGTTTCAATCCTCGAGCACGAGCGAACCCGTGCCCGACAGTAGGATTCGCTCATGCCGTGCAGCACGTGCTTGTTGCGTTACTTTCCGCGAACCCGTCTGTTTCATAACTTTTTTAGTCTCCTCCATTCTTATTCGGTTGTCAAGAAGCCCGTGCAGGATAGTCTTTTCTGGTTTCCGCGAACTCTCCGAGGTTTTCGGTAGCACTTAGGGTTCGCGGAATCAAGTTGTTTAAATAATCAATGGGTCGTCAAAATCCACGTAAGTATCAATTCCAAAAATCTCGAGATTGTCTTCCCTTGGTGCGCGAAGTCGGTATACGCGCAGAGAATCGGTTTTCTTATCAATAATCTTACTCAGTTTTGCTAGAAAAGTTTGGTACTGCATGTCGTTGACGCGGCATTCAAAAATACTTTTTTGCACGCGCTGCCCGTAGCTTTTGCAGGTGTTGGCAACATGGCGCAAACGACGGCGTCCCTCGCGTTCTTCGGTGTTGACATCATAACAAACCAAAATGTCCATTTTAAACTTTCGGAATAAACGGCGGGTACTCGAGCATGTCACCACGAAGGTGTCTGGCAAGAAGTCTGGCTTGTAAGTGCGGCACGAGTCCAAGTGGTGTGGTCGTGCCTGTGACGGGATGAATCAGTTCTTGTTTCTTGCGGTTTTGGTATTCAATCAGCACGGTTTTGCGTCCTGTGTCGTTTAATCCCCATGCGCCGCCAGTGCGTTCATCAAAGTCTTTGATGGTGATCTGAGCGCGGTTGATCAGGGTTAACGCGAGACGGTCTGCGATATAACTTCGGAATTCTTCGATCAAATCGAGTGCCAGCGCGGGTCGTCCTGGGCGAAGCGCGTGTAAAAATCCAACTTGAGGGTCGAGTCCCACGCCCTCGAGCGCGGCGACGCAATCACCAGTTAAAAGCGCGTAAATAAAACTGATCAGGGCGTTGATTGGGTCACGTGGTGGGCGTTTGCTGCGTCCCATAAATTCAAAATCGCTGCGGTTGGTGCGGATTAAACTGGTGAAGGCAGAAAAGTATTCCCTTGCGGCGTTGCCTTCAACGCCGCGCAATTCGTCAATGTTTGGGGCATCTCGAGCGTTCCTGAGGCTGCTTTCGAGGGCTGTGGTGGTACTGCGCAGGTTTTTCCAGTCGTCAGGATCGTTGCTTTCCCTGGCGGCTCGCATCAGTGTGCCTCTGGCGTTGACAATTTTGCCTGCAATGAAGCGTTTCGCAATCTCGAGAGAGCGTTCTGTATCGTCCAGCGCGGCATGTTGAGCGCGGCGCAAGAGTACATTTCCGCTTGTGCTGCCATGAATCCTGGCTTTGAACCTTCCAAATTCGGTCAGGATGCTAATGTCTCGTCCCTCGTCGGCGCACCGTGCCATCAAGTACGGGCTGATTAAAACGTTTCCAAACACGGCAATGCTGGCTAAGTGATGCAACGGAACTCTAGCCTTAACTTCCCGTTCGACCTCAATTTTGATCGCATCATGCTCGAGGTGAAGGTAACTGCCTTGGGTTTGCACGTACAGGGTGTTTAAGGCTTGGGTCATAAGGTGTCCTCGAGAAGTAAAAACGGGTTGTGAATCTCGAGCGTTCGGACGGCGGGCATACAGGCATTATTCAGCGAGCAATGCGTGCAACGCTGGTCATTGACGGGTTCGGGCGTGATTCCAGTCTCGAGTTGCATTCTCACGGCTTGAATCACCTCGAGCGTGCGGTTTCGCAGCGCGGGACTAAATTCCACGTCACGACGGCGTTTGCTGGCAATATGAAAAATTGCGCCGCGTGGCACTCTTACTTTCAGCATTTCCTCGAGACACAAGGCTTGGGCGCACAGTTGAATGTCATCGCAGAGTCGCTCGAGGTTGGCGGTTTCGGGGTCTTGGCTTTTCTTGCGTTTGCCGCTTTTGTACTCGACAGGAAACGGGGTTTGGTCGGCTAAGAATTCGACGACATCGGCACGTCCCACAAGCTCGAGTTCGTCACTGTAAAGCGGTAGGGCACGTTCGATTCTGACGCCCTCGAGCAGTTCGATTTCTGGTTCGTCGGCGCGTTCGTGACTGCGTGTGCCTTTGGCAGTGTATTCGTTATCCTCCCAGATGCTCTCGAGGTTGATTAAAGCGCACCTTCGCGGGCAATACGCATAGTGCATCAAACTCGAGAGTGATATTTGAGGTACGTCGGTCATATTTCGAGCCTGGTGAAATCACTATGGGGATACTCGAGCCAACGTAATCCGTTGCTGCAAAATTGGTCGTAATCACGTCCATGTTTCGTAAATTCAAAAATGTACAATGTTTCGTTTTCCTCAGCAAAAAAAACCCGTTCGTTGGTATGTCCTTTCGGATAACCGAGCGCGTCACCGCCACCACTTTTCAATTCGCTTCGACTGTAACGATTTGGTAATCGCAACGCCTCCAGCACATTTGCGTACGCGCCTCGGGTGGTGCTGTCAAAACCATCCCAATCTCGTCTGGCTTTTTTCGAGAGCAAAATTTTTACACTGCTATTTTCACGCTCCAGCCTAAATGCACTCAAGTACGCTTCACCAAGCGGTGAAAGCATGGTTGTTCCATCAATTCCATCCTCGAGCAGCATTTTGACCTCTTCGGGTAATCCTGCCACTCGAGATTGCACCTCTTGGCTTGAACGCGGCTCGGAATCCACCCAATCAAAAAAATCTTGATGCAGCGCAAAAATACTCGAATCCCAACCAAAAGGCGTGACGGGCAGCGTGACAATGTCCCCAAATTTTTCGTGAATGTAACAAACTGGGGTTTTAAAAACCAGTCCAACTGCGGTGGCGTAAGCAATCTCGGCTTTAAAACCGCCCGTGGCGTTAATGATCGGCGTCAGTTGAGCACGTTTTGCATCACGGATGTGTTTGGCTAGGGCTTGCACAAAGTTTTTTAAACCGTGTTGCACAAAGCCTTTCTCGGCATAACTTAAACCTTTTACTTCTTCAATATCGCAATGGTGCGACTTGTTCACATGCGCTTGAATCAGTTCGGCGCAACGTTTCCCCTCAGCCGTTTGGCTGTACAACAACACCGCACGGTCGTTCACCTCGAGCAACCTGTCCAAAGCATTGGTTTCCGCACTTGCCGCTCGAGGGTCACGGTTTAGGTACTCGAGAATTTCAGGGTCAGACTCGAGGTTAAGGCGTTTTGCGTTGCCCAGTAAGCTCGTGCCGACGGTGTTAATGATGAGTTGGGTCATGATTTATCCTTTGATGATGCAGTTTTCTTACAAGGTTATTTTTTGAGCTTTTGATTCATTAGGGTGATAAGACTTTGTAAATCACTCTCAGAAATTGAGCCATCTGGTAACTCTGGCAATTCGTGAAATTCAATTCCGGTTGCTTTCCAAGGGTCTAAATCCCACTCTTTTTGAAAGCTAGTACCTACATAAATTTTTTGCGTGTACAAGCCTAATAACAAACCCGCCGTATGAAGTTGGCGGACAGCTTTGTTATAGTTTTCTTTTCCGCTTTTAAGTTCCAAAATTAGAAAGCGATCTCCCTGTCGGATAATCAGGTCTACTTCCAGTTGTCCGTTATGCACAACTGTATTGCATTTAATTTCATCAAAATGCGGCTTTATCGCATCGGCGACGATTTTTTCAAAACGTGAGCCTTTGTTATCAAGCGTGGCTGTTACAGGTTTCCAGCCGATACCTTTTTGACCAAATCGTAAAGTCAAAAACTCATCAATGATGATATTTGCATTAAGTTTTTGTCGTTCAAGATTCGATAATTCATCTTGCCAACTGTAATGATAAATTGTGCTTTCTTTGGGTGCAGTTTCGAGGTAGCAATAATCAATTTTTTTAGCAGAAGCAACAGCATAGGCTGCCACAGACATTGGTTTTGTACCACCAGTAATGTTAAACATACAGGCTGAATGACTGGCTTCGACGTAACCCTCCAAAGTTTTTTGAATTTCCACAATGTTGTAAGCATCCACCTCAAGAAGTTTTACTTTGCATTCTGATACTTCAAGCACTGCTTTAAGATTTTCAGCCGATTTTTTACTTCGTTGTTCATCACTTGTATGAACAAGACATACTTCTGAAACTTTGTAATGACGTATGGGCAGTAAATTTGGTAACGGTTGCTCCCCAACCAAAGAAATGAAATTCATGTCGTTTCCAACATGGCAAGAATTTTCTGGCATCGTGGTTTCTCGAGATTCCATTGTTTAATGCTTTTCAATTGCTTTTGTAAAAACTCGAGTGTATTGCGACGAATCTCAGGTTTGATAGGCTCGAGATCAACAATCAGCACATCGGCTTTTGTAAGGTCTTGAGCGGCTTTAATCTGCAATATAACAGCGCGTTTCTGCTCGAGTAAATCAAGTCCTTGGTTGGCTTCGCTTTTGACTTTCTCGGGCAATTTAATTTCTTCAAAATACCCGTAACCCGCGTTGGTTTTGCCACCCAAACCCATATTCTCGAGTGCGTATTTTAGAAGTTCTGCGGCAAGTTGTAACCATTGACCAGCACCTTCACTGTTGCTCGAGATTGCAACGCAAAATTTAGTGTTCGGTTTAACGCTCAAGAATGCGACTGGGTTCGGGTCGTCAAAATCTGTTGGGTAGCCGTCCTTGCCACTCAAGCCGTAATACTTGGGGTGATGCACCGTTATCACATCTTGCTGAAACGGTTGATCTTGCTTTTGTATTGGCTCGAGCATCGCATCCCAGTAAATAATGTGCGCGGCGGTGTCGGTTGTGCCAAACAAAATTGCTTTCACTTCGGCACTTAAACCGTAAGCATCGGCGGCTCGAGTCAGCAATCCTTTAATTGCGCTGCCAGGCAAGTACGGTGTGCCATAAGTGTGATGAATCGTTAAGCCAATCTCGAGCGGGCTGGCATTGCCAAGTCCTATGGCAAGAGCGCTGTTTGTTGTGGCAGTAAATTTGATTGTGTCTTTGGGTAGGTTAGTTTGCCACCGCGCAAAAGCAGCTTTGTAAGCTTCACTCGAGACTTTTAATTCACTGATGGCATTCAGCAGTTGCTTTGCAGATTCGCCTTTTTCATCATGCTGCATGTAAAGTTTTTGAAACGCTAGTCCGGCATGATCGCCATACTCGAGCATTTGTAGATTCTTACGTCTTGCGAGCATTATTTCGCCTCCTTTTCGACGGTTAAAGCACTGACTGCAAAACGTTTAAAGAAAATCCAAGCCTCGAGAATGCGTCGTGTTTGGTGCATGTACGTTAGTGCATCAACTTTTTGCGCTTCTTGTAAGGCATCAGTTACGTCAATAATTTTTGCAGCATGAAGCAAGATATAGCTGTGTGCTTTTGCCTGAGCTTGATTATCTGATTGATTGTCTTTATCGACTTTCTTAGCTTTGTCAGCATGGAAAGCCAACGTTTGACACAAACCACTTTGTAAAACCATGACTGGAAATTTTTTGCACAGTTGCTGGTAAGTGCTTTTACTTTTATCTTTTGGATTTGGATGTTGTTTTTCTACACTCGAGACCAATTCATACGCCAATGTCAAATCTTTTTGCGCTCGAGTTTGTTGTCGCTTTTGCTGCATTACCTCACCACCATTCGCAGCAAGCCGCGTCCAACACTGGCTTTTCCACCAATTTGAATGGGACTTCGATTCTCGAGTTCTGTAAAATTATCTTTTGCAGAAATTGCAAAGCTCGAGAAGATCGTTTCGGCTGGTATGGCTTCTTCGTACCAAAGTCCACCCGTTTCTTTATCGACAGTTTTTGTATCGCTGTTCAGTTTGATTCTGGCGCTGACTTCCATTGCGGTTTCACTAAAGAAAGTGAAAACATCGTTGTGAACAATCACAAATCGCTCGAGGAAAATATTTCGCTCTGTTTCATCTGTAAAAAGTTGTTGCGCGATACTCGAGCCAATGCTTATGGCTGCGTCTGGTTGGCTCGAAATTAAGTCAATATCCTCGAGAATTACTTGTTGTTTTTTATCTTTATCTGTATAAACCAGTGTTTCACTGGTCACAAACGCCTCGTCTTCTTTTGGTTCTGGAATACTCAAGGAATCTGGTGTCAAACCAAAAGCCTTCATATCTCGAGTGAAGCGTTGCAGCACCAATGGGCAAGTCAGAAGCGCGTAAGTGCCTTTGTACGACCGCACAGGCAAGCACAACACTCGAGCATCGGTAAAACTCAGGTCTGCGGCTTGGCTGATTTTTTCTTTCTTGCCGTTTACTTCGACTTCTCTCCCTGCGAATCCGTACACCTCTCGAGCATGAACAGCTTTTGATGATTCATCTTTAAGGTCTAAACCATTGCCGTCACGCAAAACACCTTTAATGCTGCTTGCCGGAATCACTGGGTAATTTGTTGCGGTTTCTCGAGCTATTGGTAAATCAATCACGCTTGCCGATGTTTGACCCACACCAGTATGAATTGGTGTGATGGCTTGCCAGAAAATCGTTTTTACGGTCATTTTTACGGTCATTATTTCCACACTCCCCAGAGCGCTAATCCAAAACCGTCTTTGCGGTCTTGTTCGTTGTCGGATACTGGTTTAAGCCAATTCTCGAGAATTTTTTCCGAATTGCCTTCCAGCAATTCAAAAAAGTACACGCTGCCAGCCGGGACCATGTACCGCACAGCTTTCGCGCTGTTCTCGCGGATGTTCCAGCCCGAAACGGGTTCGCGTCTGCCAACGGCTGCCGAAATCAGTCTAAGTTTTAAGCCATGCAAACCTTTTGGCATGTTCGCAGTGTCTTCATGCTCGAGCCACGCGGGTTTCCAACCTTGCGAAAAAATGGCGGGTGTGGCAAGAACAAGTTTTAAGTGTGTGCTTTTTAAAATCGCTTCTTTGAGTTCAGGTGGGCAATGAAACCAATCTTTATGTTCCTTGTCTTCAAGTGTCACCGCACGGCGTTCACCGCCTAAATGTCCAATGCTCGAGATTTGCGTGTTATCGGTTTTTATTCGAGTCCGAATGCTCCAAGTGTGATGACCCGATTCTGATTTCGATTCAAAACTACGGTAGCCCACGCTGAACAATTGCCCTTCCTCAGCCGATAATGTTTTAGGATCAATAGCCACATGAACCCGAGTCTCGAGCGGTAAACCTTCAATTTCCTCGAGGGATTCTGGAGTTTTATTCAGCAACCAAGTTGTCATGCTTTCTTGTGTCCAGAAGGCGTAACCCGTTTCGGCTTTTAATTGTCAGGTACGTCTAAAGGCATGATGCCTTCGGGTGCATCCGTTCCTGCATTCTCGAGTTTTGCAAGCGGTTTCAACTTGGTGATCCTAATTTTTCCATCGTCTTTGACTATCACCGCATCTCGAGGGGCGGGTAAAACAATCTTGCAATCCCTGGTCAGCAATCCCGCCACTGGTATGGTGTGCGCTTCTTTGAGGTTATGTTCATCCCATTTCCAAGAGCTACCAATACCAATTTGAGTGCGAATAAATCCCGCTAAAGTGCTTGGTAACGGCACAGACAAAGAACGAGCGGCGGTTTCTGTGCCACCGGCAGCACTGAAAGGTTTCCCATCCCGAAATAAAAGCGGGCTTGGGGCGTGAATATCAAGAATTTTTGTCGGCATTTTCGCCTCCTAAACCACTCAAAAATCGTGCCAGCACAAGTTTATTGGCAAAAATCTCGAGGTCTTTGATTGACTCGAATTCTCGGACATATTCCTCGAGTTTCGCACCGCCCTCTTTCCGATCCACAATTCGTTTCGCTTCAGCTTGCAAAGCAGTCATTGGCAAATCAGTCTTTTCCCACTCTCGAGCAAGTTCTCGCAATTCGTATGGCACACCTCTCGAGATTTTTTCGTTTTTTTGGTAAAGCTCAAGTAATTTTTCTAACTCGGGCTTATTCCAAGGTTCAACCACAGTCATGGGAGCGCCACCTCTGGTGTGCAAAGCAACAGCTAAACGATTACCTTGCTCGAGCTTCGGAGCGATTTTATTCTTCGCGGCTGTTTCAGCTTTTCTAGCGTAATCAAGACTGATTGAAAGCGGTTCGCGGTAATGAACTATGGCAATACCAACAGACAGCGAAGGTTTAATTTCATCAGTAGCAAAGTCTTTTAATTTATCCGCAAAATCTTTAGCTAAATCTCGAGCGCAAGCAATAGCGGTATTCACAGGCAGAAACGCAAGAACATCGTCACCACCACTATAAATCTTAAAACCATGATAATCTTCGACAATTTTCTTAACACCTTTTGCAAAACTTGCAAGGGTACTCGAGAAATCACGGTGTTCTTTGAGGCTATTTTTGGTTTCGATTAACGCACCCATTTTGTCACCGTCTGCATGAAGAATGGCGTAATACGGTTGGGCTTCGGTAATGCTGTCTTCTTCTTCAAAATCGCGGTCACTTGGCATTGCATCAGGGCATTTAGCACGTCGCGCCATAGTTCGGGTGTCAATTACTCGATCAGATTCTCGAGCACCATAAATGCGTTTTAGGACTGAAATCGCGTCTAAAAATTCGGTTTTGTTGAAACGCAATTTTTTATCGTTTACCAATTCCAGTGGAACAGAATAAATACCATTCTCGTCTCGAATCAGTTTCAAAACACAAGCTCGAGAAGCATCGAGTGGGCTTTTTGGGATTGTGCTGTCATCTTGTGCTGTTTGCTGAAAATCCCGTAAGGCTTTGCGTCCTGCCAGTAAACGTTCAACTTGCTTTCGCGCTGCTTGGTATTTATCGGGTTCAAACTCCACCCATGCTGCGTAAATCTCGAGAAAATCTTGTATTTGTGCTTTGGCTCGAGATTCTTGCACAGCGTTTTCATCCGAAAAACTTGAGAAGACTGTTTCCCATTTGCTTAACAAAAAATCTCGAGCTTTGGTTTTAATGGTTTTCACAAGTTCTGTGGGGTCGCTCGAGACTTCTGCAAGGATTTTGTTCGCGCCGCCTTTTTCGGGTTCGCTTGGGAAAATTAGTGTTGCACCATCAGATTTTAGTTGCAAAGCTATGGTTTTGGTGATTTCTGCAAGAAGCTCAGAACCTGCGAACAGATCTGCGGTGCGTCGAGCGGCTGCAATAAAGTCTTGAACTGGTCCAATTGAAATGGCAAGAAGGTAGCTCATAGACTCTCCTTCTTAAATCCTCGAGATTCAGATTCGGCAAATTCGATCAGGGCTTTGCGGATTGATAGCCCGTTCATTGGAGGTACGTTCTTGCGTTCATCTTCGGTCAATTCAATTTGCGTTTGAGAAACCTTATTTTTGTTAATGATGAGGTCGCCATTCTGCCAGACGTTAGGTGCATCTAAAATCATGAGTATTGGAGCGTAACCTTTATCCACCTTGATGACTTTTGTAATCACGGGTGATGCAAACCGTGTTTGCTTTTCTGCAAAACCTTCTAAAGTGTGGATTTCGCCTTCACCGATAAATTGGAATATGATTGGCAATCCCAGATCAGCACGAGGAAAGCCTTTAACCACATGACGAGGTTGATGCGTCCATTTTGCTTTCGGGGATGGTGATAAGCGTCTGATTGTGTCTGGTTCTGGATATCTTGAACGTCCGGCTTTTTTGGAATTGGTTGGGTCAGAACCGTTTTCCCGAGCGAAGGGAATACCTTGGCGAAAATCACGGTATATCTCGAGGGATTGTTTCCAAGCGATCATTGGATTGTTTTGAATTGTGCCAATGAGGTATTGCTTGGGCAAGAATGTAAGCAGACTATGCTCGATATGTTCTTTAGCTTGAACCGTCAGCTTACTAGAGGCTTCCAAGCTGCCACAACCACGTCTTGTACGTGACCCAATACCACCAAAGTTAATCCATGCGGCTACTGCGTCATGAATTTGCTTTTGGTATTCTTGTGGAAAAGTTAATGTAAGTATGAATTCTAGGTCAACAAGACAGTTGGCTTCTTCAACACCACGATTTTTAGCGAATGGAAAAAGTGCATAGCTTCGTGCATCTCCAAATCCCTGCACAAAATCCGAGTATTTCATTAGACGGGCTGGCTTTTGCGATACACGCAGGCTGACTTTCCCATACTTTTCAGCACTGCCCCACAATTTTTCTTCTGCATCAAACAAATCTTTCGCACTCGAGAATCCTGCTCCTGCCGTGGCTCGCCACCAGAATCGTAAATGCCCTCGGACGCTCGAGGGTCGCACGGGATTTTCGCTGTCTACTTCTCGGGTTTTGGCACTCCCGCCAAACATGGGCGTGATGGTTTTAAGCGTCAGTTCCCAAGTGGTTGGCTTGGGAGTCTCGAGGGTTACAAAATCGGGGGCTGTTAAGTTTATTGTTCGCATGGTTCACCCCTCGAGCAAACGCGTTAAGGTCACGCCGTTTGGCAGGTCTGTGTCGTTGATTTGCACGTCATATTGCTCAAAAACTCTGGTGACTCCAACGCTGGGGATTTGAATGCGTTTGAAAAGTTGGTGGCTTGGCGCGTTTCCAAGGGCGCTATCATGACTGAAGACATACAAACCTCGGCAGGCTGTCCTTCCTCGGCTGGCACTACGGTCTAAATCCCACATGTTCATTAAGGCTTGCCAGACAAGCTCGAGATCAGTGTCATCAAATTTTGTATCGGTGGCATAACTGGGGACAAAATAACCGTAGGCAACATATAAACCGTATGGAATAAAAGCTTTGCGTCCGATTGTGCCGCTCGAGGCGGTGCTTTCGCCTGTTTCTTCGTTGCGGCTGGCTTTCTCATCGGCTTTGGTCAGGGCAACGCGGGTGATGGCGGCATCCATTGGCAAAATACGATCTACGCTTCTGGCAAACGTCAGTTGGACGGGTCCGCGTACTTGTCCGCAGTTGATTTCGGTACTCATGACCGCGCCAAAAGTCCTAACATCAAAGAAATTTTCGCACATCCAAGCTCGAGTCTCTGATACGTCTTTGCTGTTAGCTTTTTTCGAGTCTTTTTTCAGAGCGGTGTAAGCGCGTTGGTTGCGTTCGTTTAAGACTGCGCCTTGTTGAATGTAAATCTTAAAGCGTTCTTCTGTGCCGCGCAGTGCGTCCACGTAATTACGAATTTTGCGTTTTAAGGCAACGTCGGTCACAAAACCTTGTCCAGTTTCGGGGTCTACTCGAGGCAGGTTTCCCGCATCGGGGTCGCCGTTTGGGTTGCCGTCGGTCACATCAAAGAGAAGCATGAAATCGTGGCGTTTGCTGGCATCGTTGTGCTTCATTAGTTGCCTCCTGTGGCAGTTTGAGCAGTGGCGGCTTTTAGGTCTTTGGCGGCTTGTATTTGCGCGAATCGGTCTGCTTTTTCGTGGTAATACCCGAGGCTGAAAAGCGCTTGTTCCTCGAGGTCTAAACGGGTTGGGATGGCTGAAATTTGGTTGTGAATTTGTTGCAGGCGTTGTTCTTCGCGCACCGCAGCCCCAGCGCTTTCTTTGCCAAGTTTAGAAATGTGGTTTCGTGCGCCTGCCATAAGACGGCTGTAGGCAACAATTGGGGTGCTGCTTAACGCGCCGTAAAATCGGTCTACAACGCTACTGTTTAGCTTTCCAAGGGCGGCGTATTGCAGACTCTCGAGGGCTGCCATGAGCCTTCCAAGTTGATAGCCGACGCTCTTGTGGTCGGGTTGTAGTGCGCTTAATTCGTCCATTGCGATCCTCCGTATTGAAATGAGTGTCATGCGGGTCAGCACTGCTCTAGGTTTGGTGATGCGTTGTTCGGCACGGTTGCGGGCTGAAAGGCGTATTAAGTAACTGTGCGGCAGTGGTTTGCCTTTCAGGGCGTTCTCGAGCAATGCTGCGATAACACTGGTCGTTAGTTCTTTGTTGGCATCGCGGTATAAACTCGCGCTCAGTTCAAACACGCCCATTGGTTCGGTATCTATTAAAGTTTGAGTGGCAAAGTACCGATTTAGGTTTTCGGCAACATTTTGCACGCTGCTGGTCAGGTGGTCACGTAACACCACGCGGCTGCCTGATGCCGAAAAACACGCGGCGTAAAATTCGTCTGGTTCGAGGTTATTTAAGTCTTGTCCTGTAAAAATACCTGCCAGCAGTTTTTTAACTTGTTCGCTGGTTGCAGTAATCTCGAGGTCGTCTTGAATACTTTGTCCTAAACGAAGTTTTGCCAGCATGTCACTTGGGTTCTTTAAGATTTCAGCGATTGGTGGCGTTTCTTTTTCTTTTGTCCAAAACGCGTACACGGCAGGTCCAACCCGCAAGTGTGTGATCGGGTCGCGCAGCAGGGTGTTCAGGGCGTTCGCGTATTTCACTGCCAAAGGTAAGCGTATTGGGGCACTCGAGACACTTTTTAAACCGTAACTTCCAAATGCGTCTTTGTCAGTTGACACAATGTTCATGCCACTGGTTTGACCATTTGGAATGCCGCCACCTTTTATTTTGATCGGTTCGATTCGCATGACCGCGCCGTACTCGCCAGAGATCAGGCATTCGGCAAACGTTGGTTTGTCTTTGCTGTCAGCGTCCTCGTCGCTCGAGAATTTACCAGCCCAGTATTCTTTGACGGCTGCGTTGTGAATTGGCATAATGCCGTTCACCACAAAAGTCAGGTTTTCACTGGCAAGAAATCCCTCTGGTAACTCGAGTGGTCGCGTGGGTAGTTGCTCAAGAAACGCAAGAATCGCTTTGATTTCGTTCAATTGCGTAATCTCGTAGCAGTCATGAAGCTCTTGTTTAAAAAGTTCGTGTTTGAACGGGACTTTACTGGCATCGTCTTTTTCCCTGGCAATGCTTAACACGTAAGGCGCATCGTCGCACAATAACTTGGCTTTCGCGCCTTGTCGGGACAAGTGCGGGATTTGAAAGACTTTACCCGTGTTTTTCTTGCCTTCCAAACCGTTAGAAGTCATCTCTAAACGTTGAAAAATTCCGTTTTCGTTTAAGTGAATCAGCCATTTCACGGCTGCTTCTTGGTACATGAACGGCAGTTCTTTACCTTGGCGCTCGAGTTTTTCGGCGTATTGTACAAGTTGCTCGAGGAGCATTAAGCACCGCCTTTGTACAGTTCGGGTGGGATGTGCAGCACACCGCGTTCGAGTTTTGCCCTAAAGAATTTGGGTGTGGCAACACCGTCAACGGTCATACTGCCGTTTGGACTGTGTTGCTTGAATTGAATCCCGCCTTTTTTCTGGGCGCTGAATTCAATGTCAAACAGCATTCTGCCCAATTCGTTCGTCTCGAGAATCGGGGTTTCCGTGCCGTCTGGGGCACTAAAACTCGCGGTAAATTCGCGGTTGCCCAGGTAAGGCATTCGGTGCGCTTGTCCTTTTTCGACGCGTCTGTTAAAAATCTCTAAGTATTTTTGAATTGGGTCTGTCGCCCTTGGTGCAAGTTCAATGTCGGCTTTGATGATGTACGCCACATCTCGTAGAATTAAGGCGTGTCGTTGGGTGCGGTCTTCGTCGGCAAGAAACCCGCCACCTTCTTCACTCCAAGTTTTAGCGGCTCGGCTCGAGGTGATACTTTTGACTTCGTTGCGAACCAAACTAAAGCGTTTGATGGGGTTTAAAACCCATATTTCACGGATCAAAAATCGCATTTCAGGTTTCCAAAAAATGCCTTCCAACGCTCCCCTTGCCGCACTTGGGGTCATAACGTCGTAACTGACCCGTTCGACTTTGTTTTCTGGACGCGTAAAACACGCGAAGTCACTCCAGATTTTTAAGCTAACCAAGTTAATAACCTCCTTTCGAGAGTCTTACTACCGTTCAGTACACGAATCCAGTCACGTCCACCTCCTCGAGAATCCCGAGTTGATCGTGATATTTTCCCGACCATTCGAGGAGTTCAAATTTTTCAAACCCCGATAACTCCTTGCAAGAACGGGTCAGTCCAGCACGGTCTAGTTGCTCGAGTTTGTGGGTGTACACGTTGATTAAGTACGGTTGCAGTCGGCGCATGGTGGCACGGTTTACGCCTGCCTCGAGAATTTTGTTGACTGTTTCTGGTGCGTACTGACGAATCAGGATTGGTGTGGTGTCCGATTCGATCACAGAAAAGACTTTGTACACTTCGGGGTAATCAAAACGCAGTCGTGCCTCTTGGACTGGTTTGGCGCTGGTGTCTATCTGGTCGCGGTGTAATTCCCTGAAATATTCGAGGAAGGTGTCTGGGTTGTCCAGATCAACTCCTGAGCGAATCAAGTTTTGGGTTTTGAGTGTGGCAACCGCGTAATTTCCTTTGGGCATGGTAGGAATCAAGGGCTTAAAGACAATCACCTGTCCACGGGTCAGGTTCATGTTGCGGTTGCAACGTCCGGCGGCTTGCACAATGCTGTCGAGTGGCGCAAACGCACGAAGGACGACTGGGAAATCTACGTCCACGCCAGCTTCGATTAAAGTCGTACTGATGACAAGGCAAGGTTGTTTCTCGAATAACCGCTTTTTAATTTCTGTAATGCGCTCGAGGCGGTGTGCGCCGCATAAGTGCGTGCTGAGGTGAATGGCGCTGTCGTCCTCAAGCGCTTGCCAGATTTCTCGGGCAGCGGCTCGGGTGTTGACAATGCACAAAACTTGGTCGTGTTTCTCGATTTCGTCTGCAACTCGAGCGTAATCCCACGGTTCGGTTGGGAATTCGTAAGTCACACGTTTGAGGGTGTTGTACAACTCGGGAACGTCGGGCGCAATTTCAAAGGCATTCAATTCTGGGAAACCACTCCTGGCATCCAGCGCGGGTTGTGTGGCAGTACAAAGCACCAAACTTGAGCGGTAACGCCCTGTCAATTGGTGAAGCACCTCGAGAATCGGAGTTAAAAGTGGTGCGGGTAAGGTTTGGGCTTCATCAAAAATAATCACGGCGTTTGAAATGCGGTGCAGTTTGCGAAGCTTGCTGGTTTTGTTGGCAAATAAACTCTCGAGAAATTGCACGCCTGTCGTAATGATGATCGGTGCGTCCCAGTTTTCGGTGGCAAGTTTGGCGCGGGTTAAGCCTTCATCGCTGTCTATTTTTACGGCGCTGTGATGCTCGAGCACGTTTTCCACACCCAAAATTTCGCGGAATTCACTGGCAATTTGGGTGGTGATGCTTAAAAATGGCACTACATAAATCACCCGCTCGAGCTTATGGATAATCGCGTGTTGAAGTGCGAAAGCCAGTGAGCTTCGGGTTTTGCCGCCACCTGTGGGTACACGCAAGCATACGTTAGGCACACCATCTAACTTGGTGTGATATGGCAAGCCAGTGAGCTTAGTAAATGCACTTGCAGAACCGACACTTTGAGCTAAGTTAAAATAATC
>JANMUC010000244.1:0-19958 GCA_031391225.1 Deinococcales bacterium | reverse complement strand
CGAAATCAAACAAACAACGCCTAGCATTTTGGCAGAATTGGTACAACAACCTCGCGCCACTCGAAGAACCCATCGAACGCAACCAACCTGACAACTTTGACGAACGAGACTGGGGCGAGTTGTGGCAATAAAGTACATGCTTGACGCGAACATTTGCATTTACATCATGAACAAACGCCCGCCTGGAGTTGCCGAAAAATTCGCAGAATTCGATTCCGACGAAATAGGCATCTCGAGCATCGTTGTCGGAGAATTGAGTTTTGGCGCTAACAAAAGCAATTCTGCTCGAACAAAACAAGTGCTTCAAGATTTTCTCGAGCCAATAACCCTTGTTGATTTTGATGTTCAAGCAGCCTACAAATACGGCGAGGTGCGGGCAGCACTCGAGCAAGCTGGAAACCCAATTGGACCTCATGATACGCAAATTGCTGCCCATGCCCTTCTGCTGAATGCAACGCTGGTGACGAATAACTTAAAAGAATTTAGGAAAGTAAAAAGTTTAAAACTCGAGAATTGGTTTGAGTAAGTTGATTTACCTAAGTTTGCTATTTGAATTTCATATTTTTAGTAGTCGATTCTCATATGATTCTTCTAGTTTCCAGTCCAATCGTAAATAATATCTTTATTTTCATGAGTATTTTTCCAAGAAAATTCAATGATTTTAGAATTTTCTTGATTTTTAAAAACTATTCTATTCGGACGAAAAAATCCCCAGTGATTTTGATCATTCGGTTTACTTAAAACGAAATTAAATTTAAAATTATTTACCCAAGATTCAATAACTACAACTTGATCATTTAATTGATTAATTAATGGTCTGAATCCAATTCGTTTTGAAAAATCTAAATTTATATTCTTATCTGGAGAAGCATATAATCCCCATCCCAACGGTAAATTATCTTGAGAAAAAATCCCATCTAGCCAACCATTCGGCAGATTTTTGTCTAAGATTACTCCAGATTTTGCAAAATTCCCAGAAAGAACAAAATTACACGCTGTTTTTAAAAACCATCGTTCAATATCATGTCCTGAAAACAATGTAATTCTATTTTCATAATTTCCATTTATAAATTCGCTATCATACCTTGCAATACAAGCGATAAATCTCAACATTTCAGAATCTAGACAACTAAATGATCCATTATGCCTTTTACACAAGCGACGGATTGTTAGTGTATTAACACCTATTAAATTTGTTTTTTCATCTTGAAAAGGAAGCCCTTCTGCGGTTAAATCACCATTTCTTTTAATAAATTCAAGTATACCTTTTGAAATCACATGTTCTCTAGTGATTTCATCTGAGCAATCTTGAGTAATTCCCGCATAACATTTTGGATTTACAAATCCAGTATTAGAATCAGATGGCAATATATTGCACGGTTCTTTAAAAAACCAGCTTCCTTTTAAGCAGCAGTCAACTGCTAACTTTCCGTTTTCACAAATACACTTTGAGTTTTCAGTTAATTTTAGTTTCATCTCGGGATACATCAGTATTTTACCTTTTTAAGTTCAAGATTATTTCTTTCCTTCTATTAATACCTTCCACCACTCGAGCTTCACTTCTGGCGCAAACAATGCCGAAACCACACGTTCAGGTTTCAAGATTTGCAATTGTAAAAATTGTTCGCCGTTTGGTTCGCGGTACACCTCGAGTTGCGCCTCTGTCAGATTCAAAATCCAAACTTCTGGAATACTCAAGCGGGCATATTCAGGAAGCTTTTTCTCACGGTCAAATTTCAGTGTGGAATCACTGATTTCAATTGCCAGCAGTACATCCTTCGCTTCGGGAATACCACCAGCAAAATCACTGCGAATTAAGGCAAAATCGGGTTCGGGTTCGGAATCATCCCAAACCACTATTGGCGCTTGAGACACAATATCGCAAAGTTCGGTGTACTGCTGATGAAGTAACTTTGTCAGAACCCGTATGGCTTTGTAATGCGCTGTGCCCATGGCTGACATGAAATAAATCTCCCCTCGAATCAGTTGACTGCGCTGATCGGTTGGTAAAATGCCTGACTCGAAGATTCGCTGGTATTCCTGCACGGTAAAACGATGAGGCTCGAGGTTTGCGCCTGTGTTTTCGAGTATTGCGGTCATGGATTCCTCCTTTCCTAGAAGTCTACTGAAAATTGCGGCTCGAGATTTAATGAATGTCCAATCCAATCTCGGCACGGTAGGCTTTCATGGCTTCCCAATCTTGGGTTACTTCAGGGCGATCCTTCGAGAGTTGCCGCCAAGTTGTACCTTCGCGCCCACTTGGAACTTGCACCATTTCGATACAGCCTTGAACTGGGCAAACGTTATGGCACAAATCGCAACCCACGCAATCAGACTCACGAATCACAGGAAATGGGCGACTTGAGGTTGCCATGTACTTGCCGTTATCGCGCACATCATGACCTGCCGCAACAAGTTCACCATCACGGTATAAATCAATACACTGGTGTTCGGTGTCATTACAGGCGATGTAGCACAAATCACACTGAATGCAAGAATCTTGGTTGATTCGCGCCACAGTCTTAAAGCCCAAATCAAAATCACCAAAATCCGAAATGCGCGGCAAACTCGCACCAATGATCTCATTGACGCTCGAGATTCCTTTTTCGTCAAGCCAGTTAGAAAGCCCGTCAATCATGTCCTCAACAACGCGGTAGCCGTACAACATTGCCGCAGTACACACTTGCAAACTCGAGGCTCCAAGCAGTAAGAATTCGGCGGCATCTTTCCAGTTCATGATGCCACCCATGCCAGAAATTGGCATTTTGGCTCGAGCGACCTCTTGTACCAGTGCGACTTGCGAAAGCAAATGCAGCGCAATTGGTTTGACGGCAGGACCAGCGTAACCACCATGTCCACCCTTGCCACCAATATTTGGGCTTAACTCGAAGGTGTCCAAGTTCACGCCGACAATGCTATTGATGGTATTGATTAAACTCAAGGCATTCGCGCCGCCCGCCACCGCCGCTCGAGCAGGAAAAGTAATGTCTGTGACGTTCGGCGTGAGTTTTACGATCACTGGCAAGCTCGAGAATTCTGTGACCCAACTGGTGATCTGCTGGCAATATTCGGGGACTTGCCCAACGGCTGCCCCCATGCCACGCTCCGACATGCCGTGCGGACAACCGTAATTGAGTTCGATGCCATCCGCGCCCGTATCTTCAATTTGCTGGATGATGTCTTTCCAGGCTTCTCGAGTGCTTTCGACCATCGCCGACACAATTACAGCACGATCAGACCAGAGTTTTTTGATCTCCGCAATTTCACGCAAATTAATCTCGAGTGGACGATCTGAAATCAGTTCGACATTGTTCAGCCCAATGATCTGACCATTGTATTTGACTGTACCGTAACGATTCGAGACGTTCAGAACAGGAGCGCCAATCGTTTTCCAGACCGCTCCGCCCCAACCAGCCTCGAACGCCTTATGGATTTGATGCCCAGAATTTGTCGGTGGAGCGCTGGCAAGCCAGAACGGATTCGGGGATTTGATACCGCAAAAATCAATCGATAAATCAGCCATACATCACCTGCAGCTTTTCTCCCTCTCCCCTGGTGGGAGAGGGTCGGGGAGAGGGGGCGCAAAAGCACATAAATCTCGAGCAGCATGTGCTAAAAATAGACCGTGGACATCCTGCTTTCTCGAGCAAAACAAATGCGATCCAACATGACGGATGCCGAAAAAATATTGTGGAAACACCTGCGAAGAAACAATTTGGGCGTAAAAATCAAGAGACAACAACCGCTCGGGCGTTACATCGCCGATTTTATTTGCTTCGAGTACAATATCATTATCGAAGCTGACGGAAATCATCATGCGGGCAGCGAATACGACAAAATTCGGGACGCTTGGCTCAAGTCGCAAGGTTTTAGGGTCTTGAGATTCTGGAATTATGAAATCCTCGAGAATCCCGAGGGGGTGCTCGAGAGGGTTCGATTGGCGATGTTGGAGTGAAATCACTGGCATTCCCCCTCTCCCCAGCCCTCTCCCACCGGCGGAGAGGGGGCAAGGGCTTAGTGCTGGAGCATTGTGTTGATATTTTGGGCGGCGATTTTTCCGTCTTGCACTGCCATAACCGTGCTCGCGTCACCTTTAAACCTCACGCAATCACCACCTGCAAAAACTCGAGGGTTGCTGGTTTGATTTTGGTCGTTGACAACAATGTAGCCTTTCTCGAGGGTTAAGCCGAGTTGTTGGGCGAGGTTGGTTTGTTTTTCTTGTCCAATGGCTTTAATCACCATGTCACACTCTAGGGTGAAATTGCTACCTGGAACGGGTTCGGGTCTTGGTCTGCCACTGGCGTCTGGAGCACCAAGTTGCATGGTCTGACACTCGAGTCCTTCAACGCTCGAGTCTCCTTTGATGCTGACGGGTGCGGTTAGAAAGCGATATTCAATGCCCTCGAGTTTGGCAAAATGGTATTCAAAATTGTAGGCGGTCATTTCGGTTTTGGTTCGGCGGTAGACCATGGTGACGTGAGCGCCGAGGCGTTTGGCGATGGTGGCGGCGTCGATGGCAGTATTTCCAGCACCGATCACAGCGACTTTTTGACCTACTTTAATACTCGAGAGTTCATCGGTTTTGGTACGTTCAATAAATTCGATGCCGTCCACCACACCGTCCAAGTTTTCACCTGGAATCTCGAGGTTTGGAACGTTACCAAGCCCAGTCCCTAAGAATACCGCGTCGTAGCTCGAGTTGAGTTCTTCAAGGCTGATGTCTTTTCCAACAGTAACGTTGTTTTTGATGGTCACACCGAGGCGTTTCACCATTTCTACTTCCGCCAGGCTAACTTCAACGGGTTCACGGAAGACCACGATGCCGTAGGTGCTTAAACCGCCTGCCAGCGGTTTTTGCTCGAGAATCGTGACGGCGTGCCCAAGCTTGGCGAGTTCGGCGGCGCAACTAAGTCCCGCAGGTCCTGCGCCGATCACGGCAATTTTTTTGCCTGTGGGTTGACCAGCTTTAAATACGTCCATTTTCTTGTCCATCACGTAATCGGTGGCGTAACGTTGCAAGCGTCCAATTTCGATGGGTTTGTGGTCGCTGCCGAGCACGCACGCGCCCTCACAGAGTTCTTCGACTGGGCAAACCCGAGCACACGTGCTGCCCAGAAAGTTACTCTCGAGAATGGTTTTGGCTGCGCCAAGCGTATTTTCGGTGCTAATTTTTTTGATAAATCTTGGAATATCAATGTGAGTTGGACAGGCGTGGGTACAGGGTGCATCGTAGCAAAACAGGCAACGCGTGGCTTCAATCACGGCTTCGCGGCTGGTCAGTGCAGGCAGGATTTCGTGAAAGTTTTGCTGTAATACTTGAGACTCGAGGGGGCTTGGGTTAAGTGCCACTGGTGTCCCTCCTGAAAATAAATAAATTCATAAAAACCTCCTGGCGTTGTTGAAAGCTCAGATGCCGACGTTCGGAATTCTGAGGTTCAAACCCTCGCAGGAGTCGAATTAACCTCTTTAAATTGTTTCTACGCTCGAGTGTAACACTTTTGGGAGCTGTGTGTCACAACTCAACTCTACCAATGGGTGTTTGAATCACAGCACTTAGTTTTGCAATTGGTGCTTTTACAATTTCGAGGATGGATTGAGCGCCCATTTGCTCGAGCATGTTTCTCACGCGATTTGGCTCTGGATGATAACCTTCGAGTTGCAACAAATCGCAACCTTTTGACTCGAGTTGCGTCGTTGGATGAATGCCATTCCAAGCAATCAAGGTTGGAATCAATCCCGCAAAATTCAAATGCCCATCATCAGGCACGGTAATCTGCCAGTGCAAATCACCACGTGATGCCTCAAGAATGCGTCCAAGACTTGGGGAATCTAAAACTCGAGTTTTAAGGTTATCAGTTCGTGCCACCCAATGAATCAATTTGGGTTGCTCGAGCAAGTGAGCGTTATCGAGTTCAAACCAGCGTGCTCGAGTTGGTGGTGGCGCGTCAGGATCAACGGCGATCACCTCGAGATAGCTGCTTTCACCGAGTTTTAAAAGGGCGTTGCGTGTGCCAAAAAGCGGGTGCTTGCCGCCTGCTTGCATGTTGACGCCAAGTTTCTCCTCGAGCCAATTCACGCCCTGCTCGAGGGTTTTGGCGGCAATCACCAAATGGTCAAGCTCGAGCATTTCTAACGCCTTCGGGCTTTGACCAAATCCTTGGCTTTTTGTGGGGTCACTCTGGCAAAAACCGCACCATCAACACGCAAATATGGTGCACCTAGAGTATCGGCTTCGTGGCAATCTTGCAACAAGAGTTCAAAATTACCATCGCTCGAGACTTCGCCAGGGCTGATGCGAAGCTCGTCATAGAGGGCTTCGAGGATATTTTCGCGGTCTTCGATGGTCAGTCCATCGGTACAGAGTTCTATGCGTATCACGACCCCATCAGTATGTCATGAAACAGTCTTTGTGTCTTGTTGCGCAACGATTTCTATCGAAAAAAATAGGGACGAACCTTATGTTCGCCCTCCAGGACAGTGATTCATTTAAAAGAGCTTACAGCCATTGCAAGGCTGTTGACTTAAACCGTGTAACTGCTCGAGCTGGTCGTGCCACCGCGCCCAGTCCAGTTGGTGTGAAAAAACTCGCCGCGCGGTTTGTCCAGGCGTTCATACGTGTGCGCCCCGAAGTAATCTCGTTGGGCTTGAATGATGTTGGTGCTGAGCCGCCCCGTGCGGTAACCGTCAAAGTAGGATATGGCACTCGAGAAGGCTGGAATCCAAACACCGTTTTGAATTGCAGTGGCAATCACAGAACGCCAAGCCGTTTGATTGGCTTGCATGATTTTGGCAAAATATGCGTCCACCAAAAGATTCGGTAGTTCAGGTTGGGAATCAAAAGCTGTTTTGATGTTCTCGAGGAACGCCGCACGAATGATGCAGCCGCCGCGCCACATCAGGGCAATGCTACCAAAATCAAGCTTCCAGCCGCGCTCGAGGGCGACCATGCGCATCAGTTGATAGCCTTGGGCGTAAGAGCAAATTTTGCTGGCAAACAAGGCTTGACGGACTTGTTCAACAAAAACGGTCTTATCACCAGCAAACTCGAGCTTGGGTGCGGCAATGATGCTCGAGGCGGCAACGCGTTCTTCTTTTAAGGCGCTGAGGCAACGGGCGAACACAGCTTCGGCAATGGTGCTGCTGGGGCTGCCCACCTCGAGTGCGGTGGTGCTCGTCCATTTGCCTGTGCCTTTTTGCCCTGCGGTGTCAAGAATGACGTCCACCAGGTCTTGACCGGTTTCATCGTCTTTTTTGGTCAGAATGTCGGCGGTAATTTCGATCAGGTAGCTGTCCAGTTCGCCTTTGTTCCATTCGGAAAAGACTGCCGCAATTTCAGAATTTGAGAGTCCAGCAATTTCGCGCAGCAAACTGTAGGCTTCAGCAATCATTTGCATGTCGCCGTATTCGATACCGTTGTGAACCATTTTGACAAAATGCCCAGCGCCGTCCGACCCGACCCAGTCACAGCAGGGGCTTCCATCGGCAACCTTGGCGGCAATGCCTTGAAAAATCGGTTTGACAAATTCCCAGGCTTTAACGCTGCCACCGGGCATAATCGAAGGTCCTAACAACGCGCCCTCTTCACCGCCAGAAACACCAGTCCCAACGAACAAAAATCCTTTAGCCTCGAGGTCTTTGGTGCGCCGAATGGTGTCTTCAAAAAAACTGTTGCCGCCATCAATGATGATGTCACCTGGTGAAAGCAGAGGCTCGAGTTGGGCAATGCTGTCATCAACAGGTTTACCAGCTTTGACCATCAGCATGATCTTGCGCGGTGTGGCAAGGCTATTAACAAATTCCTCGAGCGTATGAGCGCCCAGAATCGCGTCGCTCGAGCCTCGGGAGGCTTTAAAATCGGTGACTTTTTGTACGGTGCGGTTGAAGGCGGCGACTGTGAAGCCTTTTGAAGCCATGTTTAATACGAGGTTCTCGCCCATGACGGCAAGTCCGATGACGCCAATGTCTGCTTTGTTCATTTCAGGCTCCTGTTAAGACTTTACACGTTATAGACGTGATTTTCAGTTCAATTTGCGGTGATTGCTGCTACATTCTCGAGACTTATTCTAAACCCCAATTTGGGCAAGGTTTGTCGGGTTTGATTCAAAGCACCTGAATCACGCTGTCACAAACGAACAAAAAGCAGTGTTGGTATAACGACATAAGGCAGATTGGAATTCTCAGAAGTAAAAAGGGCATGATTCAATTTTATGACCAACCAATTCGAGATTTTTGACGAACGATTTAATAGCCTTCTTCTAACAGACTCCAAACTCGAGAAATTGGCTTCGGATGCAGTTTGGTCTGAAGGTCCGGTGTACCTCGAGGCTGACCAGAGCGTAATTTGGTCTGATATCCCTGGAAATCGCTTATTGCGTTGGAGCGCGACAGATGGAGTCAGTGAATTTTTGAAACCATCGCATTTTCAAAATGGTCATACGCTCGATTTGGAAGGGCGAATCATCGCTTGCTCTCACGGCGAACGGGCTGTGACGAGGCTCGAGTTTGATGGAACTTGGATAAAATTGGTCAGTCATTTTGAGGGTAAAAAGTTAAATTCGCCCAATGATGTGGTGGTTAAATCAGATGGCACAATCTGGTTCACTGATCCACCGTATGGATTGATTCAACCCAATGAAGGCTACGGCGGCACGCAGGAGCAGGCTGGGTGTTATGTCTACCGTTTTGATCCTGTAAATTTGGACATTGACGCGGTTGTGACTGACATGGAAAAACCGAACGGTTTGGCATTCTCGCAGGATGAAAAAATATTGTACGTTTCAGACACCAGCGCTTCGCATGATAAAAACGGCAATCATCACATTCGGGCTTATGATGTGCTGGATGACTCGAGCACGGCAAATGGTCGGATTTTTGCGTTGATTGAACCTGGTTTGCCCGATGGTTTTAGGCTTGATAAACAAGGTTGGATTTTCACCAGTTCCCAAGACAGCGTTCAAGTGTTCTCACCCGATGGAACGTTGCTCGGCAAAATTCTTGTCCCAGAAAAAGTTGGTAATCTAACGTTTGGCGGCACGAATAAAGACCGACTTTTTATCGCGGCTAGCTCGAGTTTGTACGCCATTGATCTGAACACGCAAGGGCTGCAATAACCGTGAGGCTTGAGCTTGGTTGTACGATTGGTTTTATCGGTTTGGGTTTGATGGGCAAGCCAATGGCGCTCAATCTTTTGAAAGCTGGTTTCAAGCTGCGGGTTTGGAATCGGACACCAGAAAAAGCGCTCGATGTTGTCAAGGCTGGAGCAGAACTTGTCTCGAGCTTGAGTGAGCTTGCAAACGGCGCAAGTGCTGTCATCACCATGCTCGAGCATGGTGCGGTCGTGACCGAGGTTTTGTTCGCAAGTGGTTTGGTTGCTGCAAGCGAACCTGGAACGCTTTTTATTGACATGAGTTCGATCGCGCCCGCAATCGCTGAGGACCATGCGCACTTGTTCGAGGCTCGAGGCTTGCATTACATTGACGCGCCAGTTTCAGGAGGTACCGTTGGCGCACAAAACGGCACGCTGGCAATCATGGCGGGTGGACTCGAGGCTCAGATCGAACAGGCTCGAGCGATTTTTGAAGCACTTGGCAAGGTCACGCATGTTGGACCACACGGACGCGGGCAATTGTGCAAGTTGGTCAACCAAAGCATCGTTGCCATCACGATCGGCGCGGTAGCGGAAGGCTTGCTGCTCGCCAAAAAAGGTGGGGCTGACCCAGCCAAAGTCCGCCAGGCGATTATGGGCGGTTTTTGTCATTCTCGGATTCTCGAGCTTCACGGTTTACGCATGATCGAACAACACTTTGAACCCGGCGGCACGGTCAAAAATCAGATTAAAGACTTAAACGCCGTGCTTGAGGTCGCAGTAAGACTCAAACTCGAGCTTCCACTGACCAAACGAGTGCATGGTTTGTTCACCGATTTGGCTGCGAGTGGCGGCGAATTGCTCGATCACAGCGCCTTGTACTTGCAACTCGAGCGTCAGAGTATTTAATGAAACCGACACTTCATTTGATGGTTGGTCTGCCGTGTTCGGGCAAAACCACGCTGGCAAAAAAACTCGAACTGAATCCTTCGGCGCTGCGTTTTACACCCGACGAATGGCATACGCGGCTTTTTGGTTCAGACCTTGAAAATCTTGAAGAGCACAATGCGAGGCATAATTTAATTGAGGAAATGCTTTGGGAAGTTGGCGCTCGAGCCTTAGCTCTTGGCGTGAATGTCATCCTGGATTTTGGTTTTTGGGCAAAAGAAGAACGCGATTTCTTTCGTGCTCGAGCCTTAGAATTGGGAGCAAAATGTCAAATTCACTTCTTGGCTGTGGCAAAAACCGAATTGCTCGAGCGACTCAGGCTTCGAAACGCAGATTTGCCATCAGGGACTTTCAAAATTCCTGAAGTCATGCTCAAGGAATGGATGACCTGGTTTCAAGCACCAACACCCAACGAACTCGAGGTCAACCACTGAGATCAAAGTGCAGCCCCATTTTTGCTCTTTTGCTTTTAGCTCTCCGCTCTCTGCTTTCTTCAACTTGGTTCAAACGTGGCATAATCTCGAGTTTTCTTCTGTTTGCGTGCTTATGATGGGTTGGTGAATTACAACTTTCTCTGGGTGGCGGTCGTGGCATACCTGTTCGGTTCGATACCGTTCGGGGTGTTGGTGGCACGAACGTATGCCATTGATGTGCAAAAAGTTGGCTCGGGCAATACGGGTGCAAGCAATGTCTTGCGGTCTGCCGGTTGGGGTCCTGGTTTGGTCGTGGCGCTTGCAGACATCTTAAAAAGTGGTGTTGCCGTCCTGATCGCGCAAGCCTTTGGAATGCCGAGCTGGGAAGTGATGCTGGTGGGTTGGTGCGCCGTGATTGGGCATAATTATTCAATCTTTTTGGGTTTTAAGGGCGGCAAAGGCGTTGCTGCGTCGTTCGGCACAATTGCATTCCTTGACATTGGACTTGGTATCGCCATCTTGCCATTGTTTATCATTACCGTTTTGGTGACACGGTTTACCAGTGCGGCATCGATCATCGCCTCAGCCTCGAGCGTGATTATTGCCGTTGCAATGCAGCGCGAATGGTGGAAAGTGTTAATGCTGGGCGGTCTGGCAGTCATGATTGCCTTTAAGCACCGTGACAACCTCGGACGCATGTATGCGGGCATCGAGCGCCGAATTGACCAGCGTGAGCCTCGGGTGGTCTCGAGCGACACGGCAAAACCAGGAACGGTTGATGGTTTGTTCAAATCGGAAGTACCTGAGACCATACCTGTCTCAGAACCCGAGAAAAAATCCGAATGAATGTTCTAAACTTTGGAAACCTCGAGCCGTTGGATATTTTGTGTATCGCGCCACACCCAGACGATGCCGAAATTGGTTGCGGCGGCAGTTTGGCGAGGGCAAAATCTGAAGGGCAACGCACGGGGATTCTCGAGTTGAGCTTGGGTGAAATGGGCAGTTTGGGAACGCCTGAAATTCGCTCAATGGAGGCTCGAGATGCGGCTGAAATCTTGGGCTTGAGTTTTCGGGGAAACATGCGTTGGTCAGATGGTGATATTGAAGATTCCGAAAAACTTAGGCTCGAGTTGGCACAAGTGATTCGGGATTTAAAACCAAAAACCGTGCTGATTCCGCACGAAATAGACCGTCACCCAGATCATGTTGGCGCGGCGAAGGTGGCGACCTCGGCACTGCATTTTGCGGGTTTACGCAAAGCCAACCTGACGGGCGAACCACATAAAGTAACTCGAGTGTTGTATTACCAGGGCAATGCTCCCATCGAAGCGAATGTGCTCATCAATGTCTCGAGTTTTATGAAAGTTTGGGAAGCTGCCATCATGGCGCACGCCAGCCAATTCACGGGCGAGGCGGTGAGTGAGACCGTCAGTCCCGAAATTCTCGAGCGCCGCAAAGCCAGAATGATGTACTGGGGAACGTTTATCGGGGTGCGTTACGCCGAAAGTTACCAATCTCGAGTGCCACTCGAGCTTGGGCTGTAAACTAACAATGTGTCCGAACCCTCCCCAGTGCTCAATCCTAAAAGTTGGCATCGTCCAGAATTGCACTCCGTTGAGGTCACAAGAACCCTCGAGAGGCTGCTGGCGCGAATCTTGGAACGATTCCCAAGTTCTGGTTTAAGTCGCGTGTGCACAGACTTGATCGAAATTTCCAAAGACACCAAAGAGGTGGCAACCTGGATTATCAAGCCGCTCTGGTCGGTACGGATTGGCATTGGATTGTTTTTACTTTTCGTGACCGTCGCACTGATGTTCACCGTCTCGAGATCACAAATTGGCGTGTCCAAAGTTGATTTGCAAAGTTTGGTCTCGATGCTCGAGTCCATCACAAACGAGGTGATTCTGCTGGCGGCTGGCATTTTTTCGCTTGTGACCATCGAAGGACGCATTAAACGCCAACGCGTGATTGACGCCATCACCAACTTGCGAGCGGTGGCGCACATCATTGACATGCACCAACTGACCAAAGCGCCAGGCTCGAGCCAGCACGGGTTAAACAACGAAAACTTGGCGCGGTATTTGGATTATTGTTCGGAAATGCTCAGTCTGGTCAGCAAAATCGCGTTTTTGTACGTCAACAATTTCGATGACAGTGCGGCAAACCACAGCGTCAACGAACTCGAGGATTTGACTTCGGGTTTGTCACGCAAGATTTGGCAAAAAATCACGATTATTTTGGATCAGGATGCTTGAAGCAACTTCTCGAGTTCTTCAGGCGAATTCACGGGCATTTGACAGGCTAGATTTTCGCAAACATAAGCCGTGGCTTTATCCTCAATCATCTCTCGGTGCTCGAGTACGGGCAGGTAGCTCTCCCCTGCTGGTGCGGCAACAACAGCAACATGGGGCAGGTAACTCGAGTTGAGGACTTTCAGCATGGCTTTGGTATCGTCTTGCTCAAGGTTGCCGATGATGGCGACTTCACACATTGGGCTGGCGTGGGCTTCCAAGGCTTGCAGCAAGCTGCCAAAACCGGTGGGTTGACGGTGCATGACTTCCAGCATGTGTTTGATCGGCTCGAGCGCCAGTTGTTCCCATTCGTGTTTGCCTGTCAGGCGTGAAAGTTCGATCAGCAGCATTGCCATTGCACCGTTACCGCTTGGCACGGCGCTGTCAAAATAACCTTTGGGTCGCACGATCAGTTTCTCGCCGTCTTTGGGCGTGTCAAAAAAGCCGCCGTTCGGGTCTGAAAACAATTCAAGGGCAACATTGGTCAGCTCAAGCGCAAACTCGAGGTGTTCGCGTTTGAAGGTCGTGCGGTACAACTCCAGCAGTCCGAGCGCGTAAAAGGCATAATCCTCGAGCATTCCGTTAATCTTTGAGATTCCGTTTTTGTGCGTGTGCAACAAGCGCCCATTTTTGAAAAGATGATTTTTAACGAACTGAACGTTGTCTTCGGCTATTGTGAGGTTTCTTAGACCGCCCATCACTCGAGCCGCCAGGGCAAAAGCTTTCAACATCAAGCCGTTCCAGGAGGTCAATATTTTATCGTCCAGGTTTGGTTTAATACGTTTTTCTCGTTCTACAAAGAGCTTAATGGTGGACGCCTCAAGGCTGGCTCTGACATCATCTATCTCGAGTTCGAGTTGACTGGCGAGAACTTCGTTGCTCAAAGCTCGTGTCAGAACGTTGCTGTGCTCCCAATTCCCGTATTCGGTCACGCCGTAAGCCAGTTCAAACACCCTTGCTTCATCGCCGAGTATGCTGCGAATTTCTGTCAGACTCCAGACAAAGAACTTGCCTTCCACCCCTTCAGAGTCGGCATCTTGGGCGCTGTAAAAGCCGCCGCTCGAGTCGGTCATTTCGCGGCGCACATAGGTCAAGCTTTGCAGGGCGACAATGTAGTAATCAAAATTTTGAGTGATCTGATAGGCATGAAGGTAAGTCACAATCAGTTGCGCGTTGTCGTAAAGCATCTTTTCAAAATGCGGCACGAGCCAGCGTTCGTCGGTGCTGTAACGCGCGAAACCGCCACCAATCTGGTCGTACATGCCGCCCTGTGCCATGCCGTCCAAGGTCGTGGTCAGCATCTCGAGGGCATTTGGGTCTTTGGTGCGGTGATGGTACTGCGCCAAGAACTCGAGCGTGCCAGGGTTCGGAAATTTTGGAGCACCGCCAAAACCGCCGTACTTTGGGTCAAAGTTGCCGCGCATGGTTTCTAAAGCTTTCTCGAGAACGCCAGTGTCAATGTCAAGTGCGGGTTTGATGCGCTCGAGTTTTTGCATGTGGTTGGTCAAGTCGTTTGCATTTGCGGTTATATCGTCTCGGCGGTTTTTCCAGGTGTCAGCCAGGCTTTGCAAAACCCTAGGAAAGCCTGGGCGACCGTAACGGTCTTCGGGCGGAAAGTACGTCCCACCGTAAAATGGTTTACCATCAGGGGTCATGAACACGGTCATGGGCCAGCCGCCCTGTCCTGTCATGACTTGCACGGCGTTCATGTACACGCTGTCAACGTCTGGTCGCTCTTCGCGGTCAACTTTAATGCAGACAAAATGCTGGTTCATTAGGGCGGCAATGCTCGGGTGTTCAAAACTTTCGCGTTCCATGACATGACACCAATGACAGGCGCTGTACCCGACCGAAAGCAAAATCGGCACGTCTCGAGTTCGGGCGCGCTCAAATGCCGCCTCGCCCCAAGGCAACCAGTGAACTGGATTGTACGCGTGCTGCAACAAATATGGGCTGGTTTCGTGGATCAGGGCATTGGCAGGATGGTCGCTCACAAACAAAGATTACTTGTTTTTGTGAATATGGTTTGTGCACTGGCTTGCTCGAGATTTAAAGACATATTTTGCAGGTGTGATGAATTGCGGTTGTTGGTGCTGCTTTATTGCTAGAATGAAATCAATGTTACCTCTCGAGCGTTTTCACCATGTGGTTAGCACTTTTCTCGTCTCTGGTGACGCGGCGTTCAGCCGCCAGGCGTTGCTCGCCACGCTTGATATCGAAGCCATGACCGTGGCGTGTAAATCGTTGGCAAGTTTGTTGCCCACGGGCGAAAATTTACTGCTCTTGGGCATCAACGAGCCGGTGCTGTGCTTGACCATTGCCAATGCGCTTAAATGTCCTTTTGTTATGGTTGGCGATCTGGATTTGGTCAGTTTTGACGACGGCGAAATTCCAGAATTTGCGGCTCGAGACGATTTGTTGCAACTTGCATTTCATGAACGGACTTTGGCGGTGGCAAAAACCGCGATTCCAAAGGGTTCAAATGTGATTGTCTTTGACGAATTCCTCGAGCTTGGCACCCAATCGCTGGCGTTGGTGCATTTGGCGGCAAAAGCTGGGGCAAAGGTCTTGGCGGTGGCGGCATTGACCGAAAAAACCCATTTGGGTGCGCGTTCGAGGTTGCAAGTCCAGAATGTTGGTGTGATCTCTTTGGTGCAAATCGCCAAATCTGGCGATCAGTTGATTCTCGAGCAGCGTTCCAACGATCATTTTTAGCCATGTTGAATATTTATATTCAAGAACGGTTCTGTTTTTTTCAAAAATGCACCCATCAATGCCAAGTTTGAACAAGGTTTTTCTCAGAAGTCGTTAACATAAGGTTAAAGTGTATTCTAGCCTAAAGGTTTCTGAATTGCATTACTGAGTGTTTTTACTTTAGTCTAACCTGAAGGGATTGCTTTTGGGAATTGTAAGTTTTTTGAATTCAAACTCGAGTTAGGGTCTTAGTGAGGTGAGTGAAAGATGGCAAATGAACAAAAAGCATTTGAGATCAGCAAAGGGGCAATGCTCTTGCCGCCATTACCTACCGATGCGCCGATTTTCAAAGGTCTGTCCAGCGCTCTGATTCGCTGGGACATGCTTGAGTCCGACATTTCCTCGAGGGCAAATTTCAGCGGTTTTGCGCTGGTCGAATCACCACTTCTAACGGCTCGAGCCTATTTTTTGGACTCGAAGTTTGTGGGCGCTTTTGCTTTCGGGGAAGGCAAGCAAGCCAAACCTCTCACCCGTGAAACACTGATCTCGAGTTACAGCACCCGTGACACCAACATCAGCCTGTACACGTTAGACCGGTACATCGTCGCCATGCTCTCCAATGCCAGCACTTGGATTCTCGAGTTGGAACGTACCGTGCCTCAAGCCTCATTTAATGCGTTGTTCTCTCAATTGGGGGCGCAACGCCACACTGGGCAATTGGTGGTGCTCGATTTTGATTGGCGCGGCGTGATCACCATGATGGAAGGACAACCGATTCTTTCCAGTTACGAATCGGGCACGGTGACGTTGTACCAACACGAGGCGCTAACCCGAATTGCGATTGAAGCCGAAGATGCAGGGGTGCAACTGGCAGTTTACGGCAAGGGCGAATTTGCGCTGCTCGATCAGAATGCCATTCTCAACGAGGGCAGTTTTGAAGAAGTCGTGCAAACCTGGGCGGAAATTCTGGCGTTCTGCGAGGCTCGCACAGACGCGGCTCGAGGGAAAATGACTTTTGACACCCATTGGCGTGCCGCTAGCCTGTCACTGGTCGAACGTTATCCGGAGCTTGATCCATTTTTAGATGAAGTCAAATTTGTTGGCAGCACTTTGGTGATGAAGCGCCCCAGCCCAAGTGCTTTTGAAGCCTTGATCGCCGCCTATTTGGAAACTATGAAACGCTTGGGCGTTACTCCTGGCGCGTTATACCCACTGTTAATGCAAATTCGTGACAAGCACCTCAAAATTTGGCGTGCGGCGGGTCTTGAGGTGATCTGCCCATTTTGAAGTTTGATACCACCCATTTTGGGCTTAACGCGCTTCAGGCTCGAGCCTCTTCTTTTCAATCAAGCACCACGTTGTTTTGGGAGTTTGCATGAACGGTCTTCAGGGATCGCTTGAAAAAGAGCAGTTGTTTAGCTTGCTCTCGTATTTAAAACTAACCACCTCGACAGGTAGGCTCGAGGTGATTTACGGCTCGGAAACAGCCGCCATTTACGTTCAAAATGGCGAAGTTGTCCATGCCGAATCAGGCGTCTTGCAAGGTGAGTATGCGGTAAAACGCATTTCGGGCTGGGCTGGGGGTCGGTTTCAATTCCATGCTGGCGAAATCAGTCCAAAATCGAGTATCAGCGATACGCTCGAGGGACTTGCACTTTCGGTTGCGGTTGCGATTGACGAAAAACGATCAAACGATGATTTCGGTATTGACTTGGACCGCGTGGTGCGTCTGGCATCCAAAAATGCGGGAGAAGTCACTTTAAGCGGTGACGATTTGATGTTGCTACCAAAACTCAGTGGAATCATTTCTCTGCGCAAAGCTGGACAAGAACTGGGCTGGGCAGAGGCACGATTGCGCTCTGTGGTGGCTTCTCTAGACGCCCGACAGATGCTCGAGGCGATAAACGTTAATCAACAACCCCGAAATGTGCCCAATTCGGGGGCAAACAATTCAGCCCCAGCCTCAAGTATTTCAACGATTGATCCGCGTTTCACTGCCGAGTTGCGACAAAGTTATTCTAAAAGCGTTGGACCTGCCGCCGAGTATATTTTTGATGATGTCTGTAACGATCTTAAGATCAATCCTGCCAGTTTACCAGCCGCACAATTTTCTGAGTTTCTGCGCTCGCTCGCCAGCGCAGTTGACGACAGCAACGCTCGAGATCGTTTTGTTCAAGCCCTCACCGAACTTCGTGCCAAGTACCGTATCTAAAAATAAGACCCTATTCAGTCCCGCTCGCGCTGGGAGGCAACCGTGGCAAATCCATATAGCATTCATCTGGTCGACCCCTTAAGTCCCGAGGTGGCACAACGTGTCGCCGCCGAAACCGCCTCGCAATTGGGTGGAACGCCCGACAAGCTAGCGCAACTCCTGACCCGAAATTCAGGCTCGAGAATTGCCAGGGCTTCAAGTGCCGCCCAAGCTGATCGGGTGGCAAGTATTTTGCGAAAAGCGGGCGTCTCAGTGCAAGTGGTTGATCCTGAAACCATCGAGAATGTCGTTCCTGCACAAAACCTTGAGACTGCCGCAAGCCCAACAATTCCACCCTCCGATCATCAGATCAATGTTGAAACCAGTGCTGTCCCTGAAATACCGGTCAGCAATTATGACGTCAATGCAGGCTCGAGTAGTTCGTCAAGTGGCGGTACACCCATCGTTCCCGATGAAATTATTCCAGTCGATGAAGCGCCCTACACTCCTCCGGCATCAACTCAAAGCCCTCCATCAATGACCGATCTTTTCCCAGTCATGAACTCTTCTATCGCGCCGCCAAATGATCCATTTGCCACGGACAGCAAGGATTTGTTCAATCCCGATCCAGTCTCAAATAGCCCAACACCCGCCAGCGATCCTTTTTCTTCGCCAACTTCTGATTCATACAATCAAAGTGTTAACAATCCATTTGCGGCTCCTGCTCGAGAGTTATCAAATGCTCCCGCGAACGATCCGTTTGGCGCACCCGCAAATAATCCGTTTGCAGAACCTGCCAGAAACGATCCGTTTGCTGCACCAAAGAATGATCCTTTTGCTGCCCCTGCAAACAATCCCTTTGCAGCCTCGAGCGCTCAAGACCCCTTTGCCCCAGCAGCAGGTGTGGTCAGCTCCAATCCGCAAGTGCCAGCCGCGTTTGACCCGTTTGCCGCTTCGCAAGCCCCCGCCGCCAGTGAGTTGCCTTCACAAGCTTTAAAAGCCCAAAATCGCGGTACCCGCCGTACCAGCGTTCGCGCCCAGTTGCTCAGTTCGATTTTGTTTCCAGTCTTGCTGGTTGGTGTTGGCATCCTGGTGTTTTTGGTGTACCAATTGAACATTACTTTTAAAGAGCAATTGCGTCTACGGGCACTTCAGGCAGCAGGTGCAATCAATTTGTCCATCAACAAAACATTTAGTCAATTGACTGATCCAAGCTTAGCCCCGACTGCACTGGAACAAATTAAACAAAATTCTGTGCGGGCATTTGCCTTGCTCCCAGAGTACGAGTTCTTGTTCTTTGAAACCCATAACCCTAAAATTAAACTGGCTGGTCAATTTGCTGTTCAAAGCCGTATTGCGTTGACAGGCGACCAAACAGAAGAGATCGCTAAAAAAATAGAAGCCTTTGGCGACACCAAATCAGGTCAATTTTCACAGAACGGTGTTGATTACATGGGCGCAATCGCTATTCTTGAAAATGACAAAAACGAAGTGACTGGCGATCTCTACGTTGGTTTGTCAACAAGCGCTATTCCAGATGCCATTTTCAAAGCTGTGGTTCCATTGCTGATTGCACTCTTGATCGTAACCCTATTTGCGATTGTGCTTGCAAACACGCTCGCAAGCCGTCTGGTACGCCCAATCACTGCTGCTGCCGATCAAGCCAACCGCATCAGCCTTGGCGACCTTGACCGCATCGTAGACGTTCAAAGCAACGACGAAATCGGTGATTTGCTCGGGTCACTCGAGCGCATGCGCGTTTCCCTTAAATCTGTGATCGGACGTTTACGCCGTGACCGTTAAAGCGAATATTTTTTCCAAACAACTCGGCTCGAGCTTCCTGATGTTTTTGCTGCTGGCGAGTATGGCATTCGCCGACCCCACCGGTGGTAGCACTGGCGGAATTAATGATGTTCCTGCCGATATTGTTGGTCAACCCAGCATTATTGAAATTGCTCAGAGCGTGGGACAGTCTCGAGTTGCATTGAATATTCTTTGGACCATGATCGCCGGTTTTATGGTCATGTTCATGCAGGCGGGGTTTTCCTTGGTCGAGATGGGGTTTGTTCGTACTAAAAACGCGGCAACTACAGCCTTGAGTGTTCTTTTGACTTATGGTATCGGTGTTATTGGTTTTTTTGCCATCGGTTTTGGCTTGCAGATGGGTGGTTCAGCCGGCTTGTATCCTCAAATTGGAGGCGCAGAAAATCTCAATCAGCTTCTTGGACTTACAATTGATGGTAACAAATGGGGTTTGATTGGTGGTGCTGGCTTTGGTCTTTCTGGTAATTCTTATGATGTCAGCACTTTTACCCTATTCTTTTTTCAGAGCGTGT
>JANMUC010000240.1:0-4485 GCA_031391225.1 Deinococcales bacterium | reverse complement strand
GGCACGAACCAGATTCTTGTAAAAAACCGGTTGCCAAACCAAATTCCATTGCTCGAACATGGCTTCGGCAGTCTCGAGTTTGGTGGCTTGAAACGGCACAAAAAACACGTCCGCCACAGTACGATACCGTTTGGCTCGAGTGGTTTCATCGGTGCCGACCACCCGCACCAACCCGAGTTTTTCAAAGCGTTTAAGCCAGTACAACAACCTGTTCAAACTCACACCCAGCGCTCGAGCCGCGTCTGAGGCGCTGGATTCTTTGGCAACAAACGGCGCTAGAAATCGCAAGGTTGCAGGGTCAGCCAGCAGTGACGCGATTTCTTGGCTTTCAATTCGCATCCAGGGCAACGTTTGGTCAGGCATACCTTAATCTACCTGGCTTGCTGGTGAAAATCTGCTGTTCTTTTTTCAGTCGGACTTGGGGCAAGCTTAGGTCAGAAGATTTCTTGAAAGGAGATTTTATGCTCAACTTTCCAAAACCAGTCTTGCAATTGTTCGCTTTCAGAAACGCTATTGAAGCATTGCGACAACGAATCTCGAGGTTTTTAAGTGGTTTTTTACCAAAGCGAACGGTTAAAGGTTCTAAATGGCGAAGGGTTTTGACGAAAACAGCGCATTGAAGTTGAGATTTCTCGAGCATCATTCCAATTTCAGTCTAAAACCCGCAAAGCGTGTACACTAAACACATGACACTTGTTCTCGAAAATCCAGAACTCGAGGCACGGTTGCTTCAAGAAGCCAAAAAACGTGGGTTGCGCCCTGAAGAAGTTGCACTCGAGATGCTACGTGAAAAATTGTCGCCTCGAGTTTTTCATGATGCCGATTTTTTAATTGGCACACTGTCTGACGAAGATCACGCTGTTTTCCTCGAGAATATCGCCGCCTTTGAACGGGTGGATGAACAACCTTGAGCGTGACAGAAATTCTGTTTGATACGAACGCCTATAGCGAATTGATCCGAGGTCGTGTTGAAGCTATTGAGGTCATGCGGGTTGCTCCGATTATTGTGATGCCATTGATCGTGATTGCTGAATTGGAAGCAGGTTTTAGACATGGCAATCGATTTACCAAGAATCAAATTGATCTCGAAAATTTCTTGAATTTATCTCGAGTTCAGTTATTGGCATCTGACCGTAAAACTGCGACGATATACGGAAAAATTCATTCTAAATTGTTGAGTAAAGGTCAAACGATTCCAACAAATGATGTTTGGATTGCAGCCTTGGCTATACAGTTTGAGATGCCACTTTTTACCTTCGATACGCATTTTTCGAGGGTAGAAAGTTTGCGATATGGTGCAAATGCCACCGAACTTGGGTTGTAATCAAGTGCTTCAAATCGCTACTGGTTCTTCATAGACCCCGTACACCCCTCGCAACACATCCATCATCTCGCCCAGCGTGGCGTAAGCGTGGGCGCACTCGAGAAACGCGGGCATGGTGTTCTGCCCCAGCACCGCGACTTTACGCAGTTGCTCGAGACTTGCAGCATGTCTGATCGCGTCTCGTTCGCGGCGCACTTGCGCGAGGCGTTCGTCTTGAATGCGTTCCACGTTTTTGTCCACCAGTTGAATCGGCACGGACAGCGGTTTGTTGTCGCTAAATTCGTTCACGCCAACAATAATCCGTTTTTTGCTGTCCACCTCGCGTTGATAACGGTAACTCGCGTCACCAATCTCGCTCGAGAAAAACCCGTGCTCCAAGGCTTTGACCACGCCGCCAAGGTTGCGAATTTGGGTGATGTAGCGCATGGCTTGGCTTTCGACTTCATCGGTCAGTTTCTCGAGGTAGTAACTGCCCGCGAGTGGGTCAATCACGTTTGCCACGCCTGTTTCATGGGCAATAATTTGTTGGGTTCGCAGCGCTATCGTGGCAGCATCTTCGGTGGGCAACGCCAGGGCTTCATCAAAAGAATCGGTGTGAAGGCTTTGCGTGCCGCCCAGCACGGCTGCCAGGGCTTGAATGGCGACCCGAGCAATATTGGTTAGCGGTTGTTGCGCGGTCAGGCTGACCCCTGCGGTTTGCGCGTGCGTGCGCAGCATCCAGGATTTCGGGTTTTTCGCGCCGTAACGGTGGCGCATTTCACTGGCGTAAATTCGTCTGGCGGCACGAAACTTGGCAATTTCCTCGAAAAAGTCGTTGTGAACATCAAAAAAGTAACTGATTCGTGGCGCGAATACATCAATGTCCAACCCTCGAGCCAGCGCCTGTTCGACGTAATGAAAGCCGTCTGCAAGCGTGAACGCAAGTTCTTGAACGTTGGTCGAGCCAGCTTCGCGGATGTGATAGCCAGAAACGCTAATGAAATTCCATTTCGGCGTAAACTTCGGCGACCATTCAAAAGTGTCAATCACAAGTTTGACGCTGGGTTCGGGCGGGAAAATAAATTCTTTTTGGGCAATAAATTCTTTTAAAATATCGTTCTGAATCGTGCCGCCCAGATTCTCGAGTTTAAAACCTTGCTTTTCGGCGTTTGCCAAGTACATCGCCCAGATTGCGCTGGCTGGCGAGTTGATCGTCATGCTGGTCGTCACCGTCTCGAGGTTGACCCCGCGAAACAAAACTTCCATGTCGGCAAGGCTCGAGACTGCCACGCCACACTTCCCGACTTCACCTCGAGCCATGATGTGGTCACTGTCGTAACCCATGAGGGTTGGAAGGTCAAAGGCGGTGCTCAAGCCCGTCTGACCAGCCTCCAAAAGCGCGTGAAAGCGTTCGTTGGTTTGCTCCGCACTACCAAAACCCGCGAACATCCGCATTGTCCAGAGTTTGGCGCGGTACATGCTGGGTTGTACGCCCCTGGTAAACGGGTATTCACCTGGCATCCCAAGCTTTTCATCAGATTCAAGCTGCTCGAGGTCATCGCGGGTGTAAATCGGTTCGGGTTCAATCCCACCCATGCTCGAGAACAGCACGTCACGTTCTGGGAATTTTTGATTCGCTTTTTGGTACACGCCCTCGAGCCATGATTTCTTGTTCATGATGTCCTCCGAAAACTCGAGAATCTCGAGTGGTGTTTGATTGAGCCATCATAGGGCTATTTGTATTTTCATAATGATGAGCAGGTCACGCAATTCAATTTCAGGAATTTCAAAACACGATATTTTCGTCTCTCGAGATAACACCGAAGCTCCCTTCTCTCCTCGGAGAGAAGGCGACCATGCCCGTTAGGTGCATTTTATGGTCAAGAGGGCTGGGGATGAGAGGGGGACGGAGCAATCGCTATTTCTAAAGTCTGCTGCGAGGATCGAGCGCATCACGCAAACCGTCACCCAAAAAGTTGATACTCAGGCTGGTCAGCAAAATGAACAACCCAGGCCAAAAAGAAGCCAGCGGGTTTTGAAAGATCGCTTCTTGGGCGCTCGAGAGCATGTTGCCCCAGCTTGGAATGTCTCGAGGGATGCCGTAACCCAAAAATGACAGGGCGCTTTCGGAGATGATGTTGTTGCCAACGTCCAGGGTGACTTGAACAATAATCGGTGCGACGGCGTTGGGCAGAATGTGGCGGATCATCACGCGCCAGTCGCTCGAGCCTAATGCTCTGGCGGCGTCGGTAAATTCGCGTTGACGAAGGCTTAAGACCAATCCGCGAATCACTCGAGCCGTGCCGAGCCAGCCAAAAAGCACGAGTACGAAAATAATCAATACCACAGGTCGTGCCGAACCAAAAATCGAGTCGAGCACACCGCCGAGTTTGACATCGGGGTTGGCAAGCAAACCCGACAGAATCAACAAAAACGGAATTTGAGGCAGTGAAAGCATGACATCAATAAACCTCGAGATGATGTTGTCAATGTCCACGACGATGGCTTGAACAAAGGCAAAATACGCAATCGTCAAGGACAGTCCAACGCCGACAATCCAGGCAACAAACACCCCAACACCAGAATACGTGGCGGCGAACTGGCTGGTAACGAGCAGTGTAAACGCGATCACAGCTGCCCAAACCAACCATTTCAAACCATTTTTCAACCAGAAACTCGAGCCTTCAAGTCGTTGTTGTTCCGCCAGTAAACTCGAGCGTAAACCGACAGAAAATATGATGGGGTGACCGCTGTAATACCCTGCGATTGTACCGAGCGTAACGCCGATGAGTGCCGACAAAAGTGCGACGGCAACGCCGATCAGCAAACTGACACGTCCCGCGTACAAGAGTTGACTGAAAACATCGCGCCCAAGGTCGTCTGTTCCCATCAAGTGTCGTCCGCCCGGTTGCGCCCAAGTGTTCGAGGTTTCGTTTAAGGTGGGCGAGAACGGCGCGATCAAAGGCGCGAAAATTGAGACGAAAAACAATAAAGCAAGCACGAACATTGAGAACATGGCGAGGCGATGTTTTTTAAACCGTTGCCAGGTTTTGTTCTCGTCATTGCGTTTTGGGGATGTGGTTGTCGTGGTTAAGCTCATGAGATGTCCTCGAGATTACTATTTAATTTTTTTGAATTACTCGAGATTCTTGAAATTTGAATCCATGCTGTAGGGGTGAACC
>JANMUC010000213.1:0-1885 GCA_031391225.1 Deinococcales bacterium | reverse complement strand
CGAAGCGATTCCGCCCGAAGCGCCCAAGCCCGTCAGCGATGCCGCCCGTCAGCGACCATGCCCGCTAGGTGCATTTTATGGTCAAGAAGGTGCATTTTGGCATCAAGAAGGTGCTGCTTCAAGGGCAAGAAGCGACCCAAGCCCGTTAGGTGCTGCTTCAAGGGTCAAGAAGCGACCCAAGCCCGTTAGGTGCTGCTTCAAGGGCAAGAAGCGCGTCAACGGATATGAAAACCGCTGAATTGTGCGAACTTGCTGCTTACTTTGCCGAAAAATCAGGCTTTGCTACCTTACCCTCCTAACGGTTCAAACGATCTCCACCGCACACCAGGCTGCCTGCCCGAAATGCGGCACGATCAACCAACGGGTTCACGGTTATTACACCCGTCGCCCAAAAGACTTACCTTGGACTGCACACGCTGTTTAACTCGAGCTACACGTTATTCATTACCGTTGTCTTAATCCAACTTGCCCAACCACCACCTTTGCCGAACGATTTCAAACTTGGTTGCCAGTCCAAGCTCAACGAACTTCGCGTTTACAACACGCTCATGCCCAATTTGGAGTGCATGTCAGTGATGGTGTACTTGGATTGCTCAAGGAATTACAAATACCTTGCAGTGAAGACATAATACTCCGTTCACTCAAACAACTCGAGCTTCCAGAACATGCCACACCTCGAGTGCTTGGTGTGGATGATTGGGCATTGCTTCAAGGTCAACGCTATGGCACAATCCTGGTTGATCTCGAGCAACACAAAGTCGTGGATTTGCTCCCCGAACGCAGTACGCAAGCTCTTGCCACTTGGTAAGAGTCGCATCCTGGGATTGAGACCGTGACTCGAGATCGTGACTCGAGATCGTGACAGTGAGTACAGTCGAGCGATTACCCAAGCTGCGCCAAAAGCACAACAAATTGCGGATCGGTTTCACCTGTTGCAAAACCTGAGTTTCTATGTGCAGGCATGGCTCGAGCTTCGCAAGAACGTTGTGTTTGAAAGCTTATTGAAACTTCAACCCCTAAAATTGAAGACTCGAGAACCACCCGAATCGACGAGTTCAGATGCCCGGCGTGGCTATCAAAAACAAGCAGAACGTGCTGAACGAATCGAACACTACAAGACGGTTAAGCATTTGAGCGACGAAGGGACTGGTGTCACTGAGATTGCTCGAGTTGTGGGTTTAGCGAAAAGCACAATTCGCTTCTTGTTGAAACAAGGTGAGTTTCCAATTCGACTGGGACGACGTTCTAAACTCTCCAACGAGCATGAAGATTAGCTGCGAAACCGTTGGAGTAAGGGATTTTTCAATGCTGCAAGATTGCAGCGTGAGTTACTGGATCGAGGCTACACGGGTTCAGTTCGTCCTGTGATTTGGTTTTTGGGTTTCCTACGATCTGGTGAACCCCTTGAGCGAACTCGGAACGAAACAAGACCGTCAAAAACCAAGCCAAAGTTGCCAAACACAATTTGAGAAATCACACACTTGCTGGTCATGCCTGATTCACGATTGACTGAGGCAAAACAAGAATTCTTAAAGGGCTTGCTCGAGAATAACAGCGAATTACACGGCGGCTACAGATTGATCCAAGAATTTCGGGGTTTATTTTTAAAGCAAGATCAAGAGAATGCTACAAAGTTTCAAGTTTGGCTCGAGAAAGCCCAGAGTTGCACGGTAAAAGAACTGCAAGGGTTTGCCACAAGCCTAAAACGGGATATGAAAGCAGTGATTACCGGGTTGACGCTTATGTGGAGCAACGCTCAAACGGAGGGGCAGGTGACGAAGTTAAAGTTGTTGAAACGCCAACGGTATGGACGGGCTGGGTTTGAATTGCTGCGGAGGTGCGTGTTGCTGGTTTAAACAATCACACAACTTGCAGAAGAGTCGAA
>JANMUC010000191.1:0-7703 GCA_031391225.1 Deinococcales bacterium | reverse complement strand
CGCGGTCATCAGTTCGTCATAATGGTGCATGTCCACAATGATTGCCAAACCTCGAGAGGTGGCATTGTTCACTGCCCAGTCAATTCGATCCATAAAGGTTTTGTCAATCGTGAAAGGTGAAGTAGCTAAAGCATGGCTGCTGAATTTGATCGGCAAGCGAATGCCCGTAAAACCTGCATTTTTGATTGCCTCGAAATAACCCTCCTCGAGCACGATGCCCCAAGCCCCTTCGGTTGGAGCTTCGAGCGCATTGCCAAAATTGATGGATTTTGCCAGCAATTTGTTGACAGCGAATACATCACCACTCGAGATGGCTTTGGTGTCGGCATTGCAAGCAATGGCGGCTAAACCTAAGGTGCATGTAGCCAATATTCTAAATTTCATACCTCGAGATTACCGCATGTTTCTGAGTTGCACGATGTCAGAAAATGTGAAAATCTGATGTTCAATTGTGCCAAGTTAAGATACAAATCGAGCGCAACCAATTTTAAAAAGGAGTCCTGCAATGATTTACGCCCTGCACGGTTTGACCGTTCGTTATTCCAACATCATCAGTGATATCAGGTTGGCGAAAGAGGCGGGTTATGACGCGCTCGAGTTGCACACCGATAAATTAGACCGTTATATTGCTTCGGGTTTGGGAGCAGAATTGATCGCCGAAAAACTCGAGGAGCACGGAATTATTGCCAGTGGTATTGACATTATTGGTGCTGTCGAAACGCAGGACGAGAAAGCCTTTAAATCGATTCTCGAGAACACCAAATTGCTGTGCGAATTCGCAAACGTGATTGACTGCAATACCATTCAACTCAATGCCTTCTCCGAACTCGAGCAATATTCTGAACTCGAGCAAATCAGATTGACTGCCAAAAATATTTCGCAAATTTGCGAAATCGGACTCGAGTACGGCATTCGGTTTCAACTCGAGGCAGCCGCTTGGACACCAATTCACACACTCGAGCAATGCCAAAATTTACTCGAGGTCGTGAACAAACCCAACCTTGGGCTGGTGGTTGATTTCTGGCATTTCTGGGCGGCTCGAGGTGCGACCCCAGACCAGATTCGTAAACTTGACTCGAGCTTGATTTACGCCGTACATATTTCTGATGGTTTCAGACCCGAAGCTGGAGCGCCGTGGGTGGAAGAAACCTTACTGCGCGATGTACTCGTTGGTGACGGTCAGATTCCGATTAAGGATTGGGTTGATGCCATCAAAGCCACAGGTTTTGACGGCTGTTACTCTGGCGAATTTTTGGGACATACTTTATGGGAAAAAGACCATCTCGAGATTGCGACTGAATACCTCAAGCGAATGCGAGCATTTGTAGGTCACCAACCCAAACTGTGAACTCGAGTTTTAGCTGGGTATTCGTTATTACTGCTTGTTGAAGTTTTGACGTGTTACTGTCTCTCATACACTTGTTGAATTTTTTGTTGTGTAATGCGCCGAATTGAAATCGGAGACTTCAACAGGTTTATAGGAGGCGAGATAAAGATGAACAAGACTTACATTTCGACATTTGCCCTTGGTTTACTCACCACCCTTGGATTGGCGCAATCGGCGCTGCCAGCCCAAATCAACCTCGAGAAAATCGGGTTGCAAACACCAGAATCGGTTTTTTACGACGCCAAAAATGACGTCTATTTGGTGTCCAACATCAACGGTAATCCGCTCGCAGCCGACAACAACGGCTTTATCTCGAGGTTTGCACCAGACGGAACACTGCTGAACCTAAAATGGGTTGAAGGTGGCGCAAACGGTGTAACCCTAAACGCGCCAAAAGGCATGACTGCCGTTGGCAGCACGTTGTACGTCACAGACATCAACAACATGCGTAAATTCAACCTCAAAACGGGCAAATCAATGGGCGAAATCGCGTTTCCTGATGCGACGTTCTTGAACGATTTGACCAGCGACAAAAGCGGCACGGCGTACATGTCCGACATCGGTTTCAAAGCGGGTGCAAACGGTTTTGAACCAAGCGGCACAGATGCAATTTACAAAATCAGTCGCTCGGGCAAAGTCAGCATTTTGGCAAAAGGACCACAACTGACCAATCCAAACGGCTTGGAAGTCCTGTCCAACGGTAAAATTCAGGTTGTTACTTTTGGCTCTAAAGAAATTTACACCCTTGACAAAAAAGGACAACGCGGCGATGTGATCACCATGCCAGCCGGTTCTCTTGACGGTGTTGTGCAGCTTGCAGACGGGCGTTTGTTGATCTCGAGTTGGGAAACCTCGAGCATTTACGCTGTCGGTACAGACGGCGCAGTGAGTTTGCTGGTTGATAAATTGGCTTCACCAGCCGATATTGGCTGGGATTCCAAACGCGAACGTGTGCTGGTTCCTTTGTTCAGTGACAACGCTGTGGTGATTCAGCCTTTGAAGTAATTGGGCAAGTAAAATTTTGATTTTTGAACCCTCGAGCCGCGAAATTGTGCGGCTCGAGGGTTTTTGCTACACCAATGTGGCGAGCGAAAGCGTTTGTGAATTACGACTTGAGTTCAGTTTTATCTCGAGGTTTTAAATCTTGCAATACATCAACAATGTTGTCCAGATTGACCAGGGTAAAACTTGCACCATCCAAAGCATTTCGGGTTTCGACACTTCCACCTTGTTTTCTACCAAGCTTTACTTCCCAAGCGCGTTGAATGCCATTTCGGTACTCAACCAAATCAATCTCGCCCTTGTCGTGCCACAAGTACCCAAGTTGAGTTAGTGAATCACCTTTGTAAGCAAGGTGTTTAACCATCTCCGAAACGAAGAAATTCTCGAGCAACAAACCTTGATCCTCAGGTTTTCGCACCTCGAGAACGCGATCATCGGCAAGAAGCAGCGAAAGAATGCCGTTGTCAACAAAGAACACTTTAGGTTGAACCTTTGGTACAACGCCGCTGGCGGTGATTCCAGGCAGCAAACGAATAACACTTGCTTCGACCAATAGATCGAGATAGCGACTGATGGTGATTCTTGAAAGCTCGAGGGTTTTTGAGAGCGTACTGGCGTTCAGGCGAGTTCCGACACTTCGAGCCAGCAGCACCAGTAACATTCTAAAAACATTGGTGTCTTTGCTGCGAATTAAACCTAGCAAATCGCGGTATAACACGCTGTCAATCACATCGGCTAAGTATGTTTGGCGTTGCCATCCTTCAGGAAGTTTCAGAACCCCAGGAAAACCACCCCAGACCAGCATTTCACGCAAAGCGGCGGGTGCATTGAACTCAAGTTGTTCAGTGGGTGTCAAACTCAGGCGTTCACTCAAATTAAGTGGGTACAACTCGAGCATCTGTTTGCGTCCTGCCATGCTTTCAGCGCTTAAGTCTTTTAGTTTTAATGCACTCGATCCACTCATGACCACTCGAGCTTGAGGAACGCTGTCAGACAAGTGTTTTATCAGGATACTCGAGTCGGGAAGCATTTGTGCTTCGTCAATAAAAAGATAACGTTCGCCCTCGGCTTCACCCGTTAAATTTGTCAACCATTCGTTGGAATCTTGCCCAGAAGCGTAACGTTGCCAAAGCTGAAAATGGGCTGGATTGTCGCCATCAAGCCATGCTTTGGGTTGCTCGAGTCTTGAATACCACTCTCGCAACAACGTGGTTTTGCCAACGCGTCGCGCTCCAATCACGATCAAGATGGGCAATCCTGGAATAAATTGCAGGCGTGATCGCAAGTCACGAAGGTAGGATGTTTCTCGAGGTACTGTCATTATTGTATAGTATACTATACAATAATCCCGACTTTTTGTATAGTTGACTGCAAAAAATGAAAGATTTTATGAAATCTCGAGTTTTGAAGATGGACTCCAGATTTCAACAGGTTCTTGATAAAGTTACATCGGAGCACATAAACCATGAAACCAGAACGGATCAGTACACCCATGTTAACTTTCAAAGGTCATTTTGGCGAAGTGGTTTCAGCGCGTTTTTTAAACGATAATAAGAGGATACTAACGGTAGGTACTGACGATACGGTGCGAATTTGGGATGCGAGCGATACGCAAGAGTTATTGGTGTTTTACACGAACAATCATTCAGTTTTATTTGGAACTTCTGCGGGTTTGCTGAGTTGCGCTTGCATTTCTATAGATGAATCCAGACTTGTGACGGGTCATCACGACGGGTTTGCTCGAGTTTGGGATGTGAAAACTGGAGCTTTGTTGCTAGAGCTTTACGCCGCTCAAGGCGGTGTTTATTCGGTTGTGGTGACATTGGACAATACAAAAATAATTACAGGACACGTTGGAAGCCAGATCGTCATTTGGGATATTTCTACTGGTGAAGTGGTCAAAAGGTTAGAACACAAAGACTCAGAAAACTTCATTGGTTCTGTTCATCACATTGACATTAACCCAAATGGTTCGACCATCGTGAACGGTCTTTCGGATGGTACGGCTCGAGTTTGGAATATTGAAACTGGTATCGAAACCCTAAGGCTTGCTGGGCATACGTGGCAAATTTCCAGTGCCGTATTTTCATTTGACGGTTCAAAGATTCTTACTTCTGGAAATGACAGCACGGTCAGGGTTTGGGACACAAAAACTGGCATCGAGCTAATTCAAATTAAAAGCCATCATTTGTATTTGCGATTTGCCGCGTTCTCAAATGATGGTTCGGTGATTGCTGCCGTCGGTTCAGGGCGTCAAATACGCTTTTGGAATGCCCAAACAGGTGACGACCTTGGGACTTTGATTGCCATGTCGTGGCCAGTTCTTCACGTGCAATTTTACCCAGACGATTCTATGGTTGTGGCAACAAGTTCAGCCGGTTGCGTTCATGCTTGGGAAGTACCATACAAAGCAAAAAATCCCAATTCTCGAGGTGCAGTTAACTCCGTGTGAGATTGAATAATTGCTTGCGTTTTTAGAATGACTTATTGGCAAATTCATCGTTGTTTTATGCTGACTTTGGACGCAGCTCTTTCTGCAATTCCTCGAGCTTCGCCAGAGCCTGCATCGGCGTCAACCTCGAGACATCCAACGCCAGCAATTCCCTGGCGACCACGTTCACACGGTCACTCGAGTTTGATTCAAGGCTGTTCAACAACGCTTCGGCTCGAGCCACGGCTTCGGGTGGCAATCCTGCGAGTTTGGCGACTTGCACGCCGTAACTTTTGCTGGCGGGTCCAGGCATAACTTGATGGTAAAACCGCAAACCATGCGCGGCTTCCTCCTGCGCGGCAACGTGTAAATTCACCACGCCCGAAAGTTTTTGCTCGAGTTGCGTTAATTCAAAATAATGCGTGGCATAAAGTGTGAAGGCTCTGGTTTTATGGAGGAATTCGCAGGCTGCCCAGGCAATCGCCAGACCGTCAAAGGTGCTGGTGCCGCGTCCAACCTCGTCCAAAATCACCAGGCTCGAGGGGGTCGCGCCGTGAAGAATGCTGGCGAGTTCGCGCATTTCAACCATGAAGGTGCTCGCGCCGCCTGCCAGGTCGTCACTCGCGCCAATACGGGTATAAATGCGGTCAAAAACCCTGGTTTTGGCGGTTTTGGCTGGCACAAACGAACCGATTTGGGTCATCAGGGCAATCAACGCAATTTGGCGCAAGTACGTGCTTTTGCCGCTCATGTTTGGACCAGTAATCAAGGTTATGCGGCTCGAGTCTGAAAGGTTGATGTCGTTCGGTATGAAGGAACTGCTGGTTTCTCGAGTTGCCACTTCAACCACAGGATGCCGTGCCTGTTCAATCTGCACCGTGCCACTCTCGAGAATCTCAGGGCGGACATAACCGCGTTCACTAGCAACCTCGGCAAGATTGGCAAGCACGTCAAGTTCTGCCAGTGCGCCAGCCAAAAATTGCAGGCGTTCGGTAAATTTTGCCAAGGCTATCCGAAGCTCGAGAAACACGCTGTACTCGCGTTTGCTGGCGCGGTCTTCATTGTGTAAAATCTCGCGCTCGCGTTCGCGCAGGTCGGGGCGGGTAAAACGCTGGCGGTCTTTAAGGGTTGCGACGGGTTTGTAATCGTCTGGCACACGGTCACGGTGTTGGTTTGTAACCTCGAGAAAATAGCCGAAGACGTTGTTAAACCCAACTTTTAAACTGTGAATGCCCGTTCTGGCGCGTTCAGATTCCTCGAGTGCAGCAATCCAGGTGCGACCTGCCATTGAGTGCTTGCGGTACTCGTCAAGCTCAGCGTCAAAACCGTCACGAATTAAACCGCCGTCGGTCAGACGAAGCGGTGGGCTTTCCTCGAGCGAGGCACGTACAAGACTTGCAGCTTCCTCAATCGGGTCTAAACGACTAGAAATGTCACGCAATAACCTTGACTCGAGGTTGGCAATGCTGGCACGAATTTCTGGCACAAGTTCGAGGGTGCGGCACAAGGCGTTCAAATCCCTGGCGTTGGCGCGTTCGGCGGCGACCCGTGCCGCAAGTCGCTCTAAATCGTGGGCGCGGTACAAACTTGAGCGAATGGATTGTCTGGTGCTCGAGTCTCGGTACAAATCTGCAACCGCCTCGAGCCTGTCGTTAATCAGGTTCACGTCCAAGAGCGGAGAACGCAGCCAGTCTTTCAAACGTCGCCGACCTGGGGCGGTACGGGTTTGGTTGAGCGCACCAAACAAAGTCGCACTCTCGTTTGCCGTCGGGTTGATCGGTTCAAAAATCTCGAGCGCCCGAATTGCGGTTTCATCGAGGCGCATCTGCGCCCCAGGGTCGTAACGCACCAAACGCCGCACGGCTGGCAGGGTTTGATTATCGGCAACCCGAGAGGCATACGCCAACACCGCGCCACAAGCCCGCAAGAGCGCCTCGAGTTCAAGTCCATGGGGTAAACTGCCAAATTGCCGCTCGAGAATCTCCTGGGCGTCTTTAGGTTCAAAACTAGCACTCGAGCGCATGGCTCTAAACCTGGCGTTAAACTCGCTCGAGAAAACCGTGTTCTCCTGAAGTTCTGGCGCGAGCAAAACCTCACTCGGGCGATACCGTGCCAGTTCGTCATACAACGCGCCGCGACTCGAGACGTGACAACACCTGAACTCGCCTGTACTGACATCCAGCAATGCCAGTCCGTAACCGTCACCGCTGGCGACCCCAGCCAGATAATTTTCTTCACCGTGCAAAATCGCGTCGTCTATGACCGTTCCTGGCGTGATGAGTTGCGTCACTTCACGGTCTACCAAACCTTGCGCCAGCGCGGGGTCTTGCACCTGTTCTGCCACAGCCACACGGTAGCCAAGCCGCAATAATCGTTCGATGTGCGCGTCGGCGGCACGCATCGGAATGCCCGCCATCGGCGTGGAAAAGTCTTTGCTGGTCTTGTGCGTCAGAGTCAGATTTAAGGCTCGAGCGAAACGTTCGGCATCTTCGCCGAACGTCTCAAAAAACTCGCCAACCTGAAAGAACAACAAATACTCCGCGTGTTCGTCACGCAATTTGACGTACTGCTCGAGCAGCGGCGGAAGTGGACCAGAACCAGTACCTTTTAACGACACCACGTTATTCTAAACGCATGAACCGAGAACAATGGCTTTTACAACTCAAAGAAGGTACTGGAATTTTTGATGCCCCAACCATCAAAGCCCTTCAGGCTGACGCCGAAATGGTTGCGCTGGCTCGAGAAATCATTCGATTGCCGTGGGTCAAAAACCCTGAAGACGAATTCTTGCGACTCGAGACTTCTGCCATTGCGTATTTGGTGCTCGTGAAAGCGAGCGAAGCCGTGCATGAGCTGATTGCTGCCGACCATGAAAAAGTCAAA
>JANMUC010000176.1:0-16134 GCA_031391225.1 Deinococcales bacterium | reverse complement strand
GGGCTTTCTGTGACATGTGAAAAATTCAGGCGACGTGCTGTACGATAAAATCCAATCAATTGAAATTTTCGTACCCGTCAAGACAATCTGATATTTGCGTAACGCTTGTGAAGCCGAAAAAACATTCCGAACCATTGAAATCAAACACAATCTCGAGCCAAAATTTCTTTACTTCAATTGCGATTTCAAACTCGTCAGCAACCCCTTAACCCCATCAATCCCCACACTCAGCATCTCGAGAAACTGTGGATGCGTGATGCTTTGCCCTTCAGACCCACCTTGGACTTCAATAATCTCACCGTTGGCGGTGGCGATCACGTTTAAATCGGCGGTGGCGCTCGAGTCTTCAGAATAATCGAGGTCAAGTCTAATTTCGCCGTCTACAAGCCCCACGGACACCGCGCCGACTTCGTTGGTGATTGCCCAATCGTCTAAAGTTCCCGCACGCGTCATTTTGTCGCAAAGGTCAAACAGCGCGGCATAACCACCAAGCACGCTGGTCACTCGAGTTCCACCGTCGGCTTGCAGCACATCGCAGTCCAAGATCACGGTTTTGTTTTTGAACAGGTCAAGGTCTAGCGTGCTGCGAAATGCCCGTCCGAGAAGGCGTTGGATTTCTTGGGTACGTCCGTTGATGCGTCCGCGTTCGCGCTGGGTGCGTTCGTGCGTGGCTCGAGGGAGAAGGCTGTATTCTGCCATCAGCCAACCTGTGGGCGGCAGTTTTTTGCCGTTGGCGTCGCGGCGCTCGAGGACGTGTTTTGGAACGACATTCTCGAGGGTGACGGTGACAAGCACTTCGGTCAGACCGAGTTTGACCAGTGCCGAGCCTTCGGCATAACGGTTCACACTGCGTTGAACGGTTAAAGCTCGAGTTTCCAGGTTGTTGCGGTTTTGTCTAATTGGCATGTTGAAGACTCATTTCTAAAAGTTTTTCAATCTCGAGCAACCGAATTTCGCCGTTGACGCCGCCGATCACACTGGCGGTGTGTTGGTAACTTTGCGGGTCGCCAGTCACGTAATGAATCACCTCTCCCCCACTGGTTCTGGGGTTTAGAAGCCGCATTTCTGATAGCTCGAGCGCGGTTTCAGAGGCAGTGACACTGGCAGAATCGACGATCACCACACCAGCTCCAAGCTCGTTGGCAATCACATTTTTCAGCATTGGGTAATGGGTACAGCCAAGAATCAAAACCTCGAGGTCACTCGGGCGGTCTTTTAAGTAGTGTTTTACGATCAATTCGGCTTCGGGCGAATCTGCCAGTCCCTCTTCGACCAGTGGCACGAACATCGGGCAGGCTTGCGACCAAACGCGCAACCCAACGTTCTCGAGCCGAGATTGGTAGGCGCGAGCGTTGATTGTGCCTTTGGTGGCAACCACGCCGACCTGCCCACCATGGTTGAGGGCTAGTGCCGCCGCCACGCCTGGTTCGATCACGCCCAATACGGGAATCTCGAGATCGTCGGCAAGCCCTGGCAGGGCGCAACTGGTGGCGGTGTTGCAGCCAATGACCAAAAATTTGACGCCTTGAAGCACCAGAAAACTCGAGATTTGCGTGGCAAATTCGCGCACCATTTCGGGGGGTTTACGTCCGTACGGCAAACGTGCGGTGTCGCCAAGATAAATAAAATCTTCGCCTGGGAGTTGTTCGCGCAGGGCTTTCAGGACGGTTAAACCGCCAACGCCAGAATCAAAAACGCCTATGGGTGCTCGAGCATCTCGGTTCACGTTTTCGATTTTACGCCTCAAAGTCCAGCCTCGCATTCAATCAATTTCTGAATATAAAAAAGACGAGCAATTAAGCCCGTCTTGTTTGGTGGAGGCGGAGGGATTCGAACCCACGACATCCGCATTGCAAATGCGGCGCTCTCCCACTGAGCTACGCCCCCAGATGCTCTCTCGAGCGGAGAGAAGTGTAACAGGCAACTTGATTTTGGTCAAGTGTTTTAAAATGTGGTTGTAATTGAACGTCCTGAACTTGAGAAAAGCGTTTTTAATGCCTTGAATTCGTACAACAATTAACATGTGAGTATTTTCACGATTATTCAACTCGTGAAAATACTATTCTAAGGTTCCTATGGAGAAATCAATGAAACCAATACAATCAAAAAATGCCCCACCATTTCACCACTGACGAACGCAACATTCTCGAGCATGTCTTCTGGGATGGCACACCATCGCGTCACACACTGATCGAACAAACCAGTTTTTCAAAAAGCAAACTGAATGCCTTGGTTAGCAATTTGCTGGCAGAAGGCTGGCTCGAGGAGGGTGAAACGCGTCATGCCAGCAGTGGTCGTCCCGCGAGCGACGTTCATTTGTCAACCCGTTTTGGGCATGTGATCGGCATTGACCTTTGGGCAAACGTGGTACATATCACGCTGTCGGATGCAAACTTGCGGTTTGTTTCGACGACCAGTGCCCAAGTGGATGTCCGAAGCGGACCACAAACTGTCATGCCAACGATTACCAAAAGCATCAAAAACCTTCTGCGGCAAAACAACCTCGAGCCTTCAGACATCGTACGCGTGGGTTTGGGGGTTCCAGGACCAGTGGACTTTGAAGGTGGTACGATGGTTCACCCAATCCTGATGGCAGGCTGGGAAGGTTTGTCGTTTCAAGAATATTTCACCTCGAGCTTAGGCTTAGCGGTGGTTGTAGACAACGATGTGAATGTGATGGCATTGGGTGAATTGTGGCATCACCGCACGAACGCCCCCACCTCGAGTCGCAATGAAAATTTTGTGGTGGTGAAGCTTAGTGCTGGCATTGGTGCAGCGATTATTGCCCAGGGCAATATTTACCGTGGCACTGATGGGGCGGCAGGTGATATTGCCCATATCTGCGTCGATCCAAACGGGCAGCGTTGTGTGTGCGGCAATGTTGGTTGCCTCGAGATGCTGGCAGGCGCACAAGCTATCGTTCGGGCGGCAACCGAAGCGTTGAGTAAACAACCAAACGAATTGACCATTCAAGATGTTGGGGCAGCGGCGCTCGACGGCGACATCGGTGCCAACAAAATCATTCATCGAGCGGGCAGTGCCATCGGTCAAGTGCTGGCTGCCACGGTAAATTTGCTCAATCCTTCAAGAATTTTTATCGGCGGCGAAGTTGCGCAAATAAGTCCGTTGTTGCTGGCAAGCATCCGCCAAAGTGTCTATTCCAAAAGTCTGCCACTTTCGACCCGCCAACTCCGAATCGATTACACCCGCCTGGGAGAGCGTTCGGGTCTGTACGGTGCGGTAGCACTGGCTATTGTCAGCAGCATTCGGACTCCAATCTCGAGTTAGACCCAAAATGGGTCAAACTTAAGACTTGTCTGGTCACACCTTCGTGGTCTACACTCGGGTTGTCAAAAGCAAAATATGTTTTAGTTGTGAATCACAGTATATCGCTCGAGTTGCATTCTTTCATTCACTGGTCAACTTAGACCAAAAAGGAGATGTATGAACAAGAAGTTACTGTTCGGCGCAGGATTGCTGGCACTCACGGGGGCTTTGGGAATCTCGAGTTTGGCGCAAACCCAAAACACCGAGATCGAATTCTGGTCTTGGTATCTCTCACCCAAGTTTGATCCGTACCTGAAAGGCGTGATTGCCGACTTTGAGAAGGCAAACCCAAGCATTACGGTCAAATTGGGTGACAAGCAAGACACAATGGTGCGCGACCTCCAAGCCGCGATTGCACTGGGTAAAACCCCCGATGTCGTCAACCTCTGGGGTGATGCCACGGCATCGTTCGCCCAGGACGGATTGCTGACGCCAGTCAACGACCTGACGACCAATGATGCGCTTCGCGCACAGTTCTGGGACAACACCATCGGCATGTTCAACGTGGATGGCAAAAATTACGGTTATCCCTGGTACGGCTGGACGGATCAAGGCGTGATGGCGTACAACAGCGAATTGCTGCAAAAAGCTGGCATCAAATCACCACCAAAGACGCTGAATGACGTGCTGACGATGTCAAGACGAATCAAAGCCGCCACTGGCGCATACGGTTGGTTGCCACCAATCAAAGACCCCAACGGCGCAAGCTTCTTAGGTCATTTTTACCTCGAGGGACTGGCGATTGCCAAGGACGGCAAAGCCGTGTTTAACACGCCAGCACACGCTCGGTTGTTGACCAAATTTGTCAACCTGATGAAATCTGACGTGATTCCACAAGACTTGTTGCGCAAAGAGGCATTCCAACTCAACAATGAGCTTTACAGCCAAGGCAAGAGCGCATTCATCATCGGCGGCGCACAAGCCCTGACTCGAGTCAAAGATGCCAACAAAGACATTTACGCCAAAACCAAAGTCGTCGAAGCCCCACTTGGTTCGGCGGGCGTCCAAACCGGCGGCAGCATGAGCTTGGTGATTCCAAAAGCCAGCAAAAACCAAAAAGAAGCCGCGTTGTTCGCCATGTTCATGACCAACAATGCCAATCAAGTCAAATTCTCGAAACTTGCAGGCATTGTGCCAACCACCAAAGGCGCTGAAAAAGACCCAGACCTGAAAGCTGCCAACCCGAACGATGCTCTGGATGTCGCCACCAGCTTAGTGTCCGGTGCGGGACGCTTCATCACCCCAGGCTGGAAATCACCAAAGAACACCGACGATGTTTACAAGAACTTTAACGACAACATCGAAGCCGCATTCCTGGGCAAAAAAAGCGCCCAAGCCGCTTTGAATGATGCCGTAACATTCTGGAACGCCAACGCGAAGTAAATAGTTTGTATCAAGTTATCCCTGTAGGGGCGAGGCATGCCTCGCCCCTACATAATAATGCACTCAAAAATGAAGAAATATAAAAATTTTAGATCAACAAATTCAATTTCTATTAAATCTCGAGAATCCATTTTTTGAGCGTAATTCGTACACTCGAGCACCCGAAATGACTGGAGGTTTTGAATGCGAAAATCCAATATTGTTTTCTTGGCTTACGCGTTTCTCGCTCCAGCTTTGATATTGATGGCAGTGTTCACGTTTTACCCGGTAATTTACGGTTCTTGGCTTGGATTTACCGATTACAGCCAAAAAAACCTCTCGGGCGAGATTCCCGCGAATTTTGTTGGACTCGAGAATTTCAAAACGGTTTTTGCCGATGAACTGTTTCGCACTGGAATCTGGAATTCTTTAAAGTACCTGCTGGTCGTGCCTGTGTTGCAACTTGCCAGTTTGGGCGTGGCGGTACTGGTTAATCGGCAACTTCCCGCCATCACCTTTTTTCGTGCCGCCTATTACGTGCCTGTCATCACCAGCATCTCACTGGCTTCGGTGATGTGGGACTGGGTGTACTCCAAAGACGGCGTTTTAAACTGGGGCATTCAATTTTTGGTTGGCATCGGCAATTTTTTCGCCAGTCTTTTTGGTGGCAAACTCGAGTTTCAAGCCTTCGGTTGGCTGAACAATCCCGACACTGCAATCTGGGCGATCATGCTGGTCACGTTCTGGCGCGGCTTTGGTTATTACATGGTCTTGTACCTGGGTGGCTTGCAAGCCATTCCACTCGAACTCGAGGAGGCTGCGCGGCTCGATGGCGCAAGCCCAAGCCAGACCTTTTGGCGCGTGACCGTACCTTTAATGCGCCCGACGATTTTACTGTGCAGTCTACTCTCAACGCTGGCAGCCATTCGGGTGCTCGAGGAAATTATTGTTTTTACCAACGGCGGACCGTTGAACAGCACGTACACGGCTTTAATGTACGTTTACAGCAAAGCTTTTGGCAGCAAGTTTGATTTTGGCACCGCGAGCGCGGCAGGATTACTGATAGCCATTGTTGGATTTTTCTTGAGTTACCTCAATTTTAGACTAACCCAAGAAGCCCCAGACAGACAGAGGAAAGCATGACCCGCATTCGAGTGAATACAACAAAGGGAATCTCGAGCGTGCTGACTTACGCAGGTTTGATCTTGATTGCGCTGTTCGCCTTGTTTCCGTTTTTGTGGACATTGGCAATTTCACTGACCGATAAGACGGTAACCAGTGGCGTGAGCATTTACGATTTCCCTGGAAGTTTGTTTCCTAAAGTCATCACCCTGAATAATTTTTTTGCGGTCTTCAGGGATTTTAGCCTCAACAAATACCTTTGGAATTCGATTGTCATTTCTGGCTTAAGCGTGATCGGCACGCTGTTGATTTCCGCCTTGGCAGCCTATCCCCTTTCAAAACTCGAGTTTCCTGGACGGAATATCATTTTTACCGCCATTCTTTCGACTCTGGTTTTGCCGTCTGAAACCAGTTTTATCGTTAATGTCATTACCCTTAACCGCATTGGTTTGCTCGGCACGTACTGGGGCGTGGTGATTCCAATTATTGCCACCGCCTTCGGGATTTTTCTGATGCGACAAGCCTACATCAGCGTTCCTGACGCGCTGCTCGAGGCGGCACGAATGGACGGCGCGACCGAATTGCAAATTTTGTTTCGGGTCATGATTCCGCTCTCGATTCCGAGTTTGACGGCACTGGGTATTTTTACGCTGGTGAACACCTGGAATTCGTATTTCTGGCCATCGATTGCACTCATCTTCAACCCCGAGCTTCAACCTTTAAGCGTCGCCATGTTGCAACTCAAAAGCCAACTCAACCATGACCCGTTCAACATTGCCGCAGGTGCAATGATCATGATGATTCCGGTGATGATTATTTTTGCGTTCGCCCAGCGCTTTTTTATGCGCGGACTCGAGGGTGCGGTGAAATGAGTCAAGCTCGTTCAACACCCGAAACCCTCAAATTTGCGTCAAACTTAAGACTTGTCGGCACATGGCTTGGTGATCCACACTCGAGCAGGTAGAAAAATCTCGTTTAAGCTGTTGATTACGCTGTAAAGAGCAATTGCATCTTGAGCGACCAACGTATTTTAAAGGCACTTTTTTGGTTAATTCGAAAATTCTCGGTAGGTTTTGGCTTATCGCTCATCGCTTTCTCTCGTTTCGAGGTCAACCATGAACAACACAATCCCACACATGCTGCTCGAGATCAGGGAAACGCCAAAGGTTGTTTCAAATTTATTAAACGTCGATCAAAGCGTGTATCAAAATTTGGCTCGAGCCATGAGTGATCACAACCCAGAATTTGCCGTGACCATCGCACGTGGGACCAGCGACCACGCCGCAAATTTTTTGAAGTACGCACTCGAGACGCAATTGGGTTTGGTGACCGCCTCGAGTTCACCGAGTGTGATTACGGCGTATGACACAAAATTACGCTTGAAAAAAGCTGTGGTGATCGCAATTTCTCAATCTGGTCAGTCACCCGATGTTGTGAATTCCTTACGTGCCGCTCGAGACGCAGGGGCATTAACAGTGGCACTGGTCAATCAAGAACATTCGCCGCTCGAGGATGCTGCCGAGTTTGTGCTGCCGATGCTGGCGGGCGAGGAATTGGCGGTTGCCGCGACCAAAAGTTTTGTGGCAAGCCTGGTCGCACCGTTGCAAGTTATTGCGAGTTTGAGCCAAGACTATGCGCTGCAAACCGCGCTGCAAAACCTGCCTGCGATGCTGACAATCACGCTTGAGCTTGAAGAAAGCGCCAAAGATCGCAGCGAGCGCTACCGTTACGCCGAGGCGATGGTCAGTTTAGCAAGGGGCATCCATTACCCGGTCGCGCAAGAAACCGCACTCAAACTCAAAGAAACTTGCGTGCTGCAAACCGAAGCCTTCAGCAGCGCCGAGTTCGCGCACGGTCCAATCATTTTGGTCGAACCAGGCTTTCCCGTGATTGCCTTTCAAGCTCGAGATGCCACCAGCCAGGGCACGCTGGAACGCTATCAAGACCTGGCGTCTCGAGGGGCGGAACTGATTTTGATTGGCGATGACACGCCCGAAATTCCTGCCGCCACACGATTGAGCACGCCCGCGACTGGGCATCGTTTGACCGATCCTATTGTGGCAATCATAGCGGCGTATTTGTTTGCTGGACACCTCAGTTTGGTCAAAGGCTTTAATCCCGATTCGCCGCGCAGCCTCAAAAAAGTCACGCGAACTTTGTAAGCACTGGTGCAAAATGACAGACGAACCACTGATTGGACTTGACCTTGGCGGCAGCAAGATTGCTGGTGCAATTGTGGCTGACGGTAAAATCCTCGAAAAACGCATTGTGCCAACGCCACAAAATGGCGCGTCGTCCGTGATTGCGGCAATGCTCGAGTTGGGACATGAGTTGATGAAAATTGCGCCAAATGTCAAAGCGATAGGCGTCGGTTCACCTGGCAGCGTCGATGCCACTGGCGGTATCGTGCGCATTGCGGTCAACATCCCAGGGTTTGAAAATGTTTCACTTCGTCAGGCACTTTCGGCTGGGTTTGCCAAACCCGTGGTGTTAGAGAATGATGCCAAAGCCGCCGCTCTTGCCGAACATCTGTATGGCGCAGCCCGTTTTGCAAATTCGAGCGTTTTTTTGACGATTTCGACCGGCATTGGTGGCGCGATCATACATGACAATAAAATCTGGCGCGGCTTTCACGGCATCGCTGGCGAAATCGGGCATATCAAAATCCCGCATCACGGCAACGTGGCAGGCTCGAGCCTTTTAGAGGCGTTGGAAGGGGTTGCCAGTGGCACTGCCATCGCAAATCAAGCAGGTGTTGTCCTTGGGCGTTCAGTAAGCGCTAAGCAGGTTTTCGGCTTGGCTCGAGCTGGCAACTCGAGTCTGTTAAAAATCATTGACCAAGCTGCAAGCTGTATCGGGCGAGTGCTGTGCGATTTGCAATTGATTGTCGATCCAGAAGTGTTCGTTATGGGCGGCGGGGTTTCGGAGGCGGGCAGTTTTTTTCTGGATCGCATTCAAAGCGCCGCCAACGAACATGCTCTCGAGTTTGCACCCGTCAGCATCCATCAAGCCGAACTTGGTACCGATGCGGGCGTGATCGGCGCAGCATGTGTCGCCGCTCAGCTTATCGCGGATACACAAAAACTCGAACTAGTCTGAACGCGAATTCTCGAGCGCCGCCACCAATTCACGGCAAAAATCGGGAATGTCCGCCACCACCCGACCCCAAACCAAATCGTCATCACAAAAAGCTGCCACGTCCTGCCAAACCGCCCCTCGAGCGACCATGTCATCTTTGATGCCCAGACTGCCCGTGACAGGTCGTCCAGCCTCGAGGATGCCCGCACTGGCAGCGACCCAACCCGCGTGGCAAATATAAGCCTGAATTCTGTGGCTGGCTTTCATGTCGCGCAAAAACCCTAAAAGGTGCTGATCGCGCCGCATTTTGTCGGGTGCCCACCCGCCAGGAATCACCACCGCATCAAAATCACTGGCACGCAATTGGGAGGTTTCCAAAGTCGCCGTTAAGCCCAAACCACCTTTTCCAACATAATCCCCAGGCTTTAACGCCGCCGTCACCACCGTAGCACCTTCCTCAAGAAGTCGCATTCTTGGCACGTGATACTCGAGGTCTTCGACTTCATCGGCAACCACAAAAACGACTTTCAAACCCTGCAATTTGAGGACTCGAGATTCAGATTCGGCATTGGGTTTTGGCAAAGGAACAGTCATGCCAAAAGTGTACGCCGATTTGGCTCTCTCGAGAAACCAATGTGCTTAATTGCTCACTGCCAATCGCTAATCGCTCTCTTTGCGTTAAACTGTTCCCATGAACCCAAACCCTATCTCGAGCCGTATTCAACCCAGGGTGAACTTGTGAAACTGGCAATTGCGGACATTCATGGACGTGCCGATTTGCTTGAAGGGCTGGTGGCGAACACGCCGTCCGACACCGAATTTGTTTTCTTGGGCGACGCCGTGGACCGTGGACACCGCAACAAAGACGCCATCAGGCTCTTGACCAAACTTGCCAACGAAGGACGCATGACCCTGCTGCGTGGCAATCACGAAGCCATTATGCTCGAGGTGGATGAATGTTATGACCGTTTCCAGCGCGAGAACAACGACCTGCGGCGCAACGATGCCAAACTTTCACTCGAGAATTGGATTAAAAACGGTGGCGATACCGTGATTCTCGAGTACGGCGGTTGGGACGACGATTTTGACCAGGGCGGCGCGTCTGACGCCTTCGGTCCTTGGGGCTTGCCACCAGAGTTAATTGCCTTTGCCAAGCGTTGCGAGTTCACGTATCGGCACGAGGGCGGTGAGCGCGGCGATATTTTTTGCGTTCATGCCGCGCCACCATGTCAGCTCAAAGGTTATCGCAGCCTCGAGGATCAAATGGTGTGGGCGCGACCCGAAGAGGGTCCGTTTCCTGTCCCCGAAGGCGTGTTGTTCAGTTTACATGGTCACACGCCTGTTAGTGCACCGACCCGAATTGGTCAAAATGTTTTTATTGATTTGGGCGCGGTATGGACTGGAAACCTCTGCACCTTTGACCTCGACACGCTCGAGATCACAGTCTTTCAAGGCAGCGGCGATCAACCGCTCTCAAATTTGGACACCTTGAAGGCTGTTGGCGGCGTTGAACCCGTGATGCTCGAGTATAAAGTGGTGAAAATTTAACCGAGAACAGCAAGTTTGAAAATCCAGGCGGCGCTCGAGAGCAATAAAACACCGCTCAACCTTCCCAAGCCAACACGCAACGCTCGAGGAAACCTTGGGTAAATCAAGCCCAGCAGAATTCCTGCAAGCACACCGCCACCGTGCGCCCAGTTGTCCACATTCGGTATGGCAAAGCCGATCACGAACAGCATCGCAAAATTAATCCAATTGCGCTGAATTTGTTTGGTCAATTCCTCGAGATTGCGTGCGCCGTGCGAGATCAAAAAGCCCAGCATTCCACAAATTGCGCCACTTGCACCAATTGAAATCGTATCTTTCGAGCCGAAAAACGTAAAACTAAGTGAAGCTGCGATGCCAGTGACGACGAACACCGTCAGAAGCGTTTCGCGTCCAAAATATTTCTCGAGCGAACTTCCTAAGTTCCAGAGTGAAAAGCTGTTCATGATAATATGCGCGAGGCTGCCATGAAGCAAGGTTGCCGTCAGCAAACGCCACCATTCGGATTGGTTGACCACCAAAATATGGGCATTGCCACCATATTTCACCAGTGCATCAATGCTCGCACCATTGCCTATGTTGGCGAAGTTAAAACCACCAAAACTCGACTCGAGCACGTATAAAATAGCTATTAACGCAAGCAAACCAATCGTCAATGGATAACTCGAAATGGTGTTTTCTTGATCGTGATCGATCATTCGCGCCCACCACTGTCATCGTTTGCCGAGTGCGCACCCACAACATCGGATTTTAGGCTTTTTGGTCGCTCGAGGGAAAGAATCACTTCACAATTATAAACTTCAATCTGAATCTCAAAAAGAACCCAAATTGCAAGTCAATTGCGTTGACCAAGACTCAAAAAAAGAACGAGTCATAAATCAATGATTTAAGACTCGTTTTATCACGCTTAGAGCGTATCTATATATTTTCGAGCGTTATCGGTGATGGTTAAAAACCAGACCTTTTGCTTTTGATCTGGGTGACGCTGACGCATCTCCCGAGTGATCCAGCCGTGATGCTCAAATGTCTCGAGCATCGTCGAATTCATACCACGAAGGAAACCCAGTTGGATTTCATTCGTTCTATGTTTATCGGTGGTTGCAGCCAAATCTTTGAGCTTTGCAATCTGATTTTTGGTAACCATAAGAATAAAAATGTTAAAACAGCTTCCCTTGTATCTTATTTGGGTTGCTCTTTACAACGTGGCAAAATTACACTTAAAACTTTTACCCAAAGTATTCTGAAAGTTGATCTCTGGCAACCAGCACATCCCGGGTTTTACTGCCTTTATAAGGTCCGACAATGCCCATCGCCTCGAGCGCGTCAATCAGTTTTCCCGCCCGCGCATGACCCACGCTTAGGCGGCGCTGTAACCTCGAGACGGCGGCATAACCCTCTTCGATCACAACTTCGGCAGCTTTTTTGATAAACGGATCGCTATAATCAATTGGCTCGAGTTTTGAGGTTGGGGCAGCTTCGGTCACGCCGTCGAAGTCGCTGCCGTAGCTTTCACCGAAATCATCGTCGAAAAACTGACGGCGCAAAAATTCAGTGATACGCGCAAGTTCATTTTCACTAATATACGGACCTTGCAAACGCATGGGTTTGGACAATCCTGGACGGTTAAACAGCATGTCGCCGTACCCAGTAAGGCGTTCTGCACCCATGCAGTCCAGAATCGTGCGCGAATCAATGCCGCTCGAGACGGCAAAGGCAACACGGGCTGGAATGTTGACCTTAATCAAGCCCGTAATCACGTCCGCACTGGGGCGTTGCGTGGCAAGAATCAAGTGCATTCCTGTGGCTCGAGCCATCTGCGCCAGTCGCATGATTGAGCTTTCGACCTCTTTGGGGCTGGTAATCATTAAATCGGCAAGCTCGTCAATGATAATCACCAAATGCGGCAATTCTGGTTCGCCCGCCTCTTTGGCTTTAATGTTGTACTGCTCGAGGTTTTTGGCTTGGATTTCGCTCATCATTTTGTAGCGGCGTTCCATATGCGCCACACAGCCAAGAAGCACGCCAGCGGCATCGTTGGGGTTGGTGACAACAGGGCGCACAAGGTGCGGAATTCCGTCGTAAGGCGTTAACTCGACCATTTTTGGGTCTACCATTACAAATCGCAGTTCGGTGGGCAGATACCGAAACAGCAAGCTCATGATGAGGGTGTTGACGCAAACCGATTTACCAGAACCGGTGCTGCCCGCAATCAAAAGGTGCGGCATTTTCGCCAAGTCTTCAATTAGCATGTCACCGTCAATGCTTTTACCCAGCAGCAAGGGCAATTTGGTCTTGCGTTTTTGAAAGTTTTCAGATTCGATGCCGGCTCTAAAGGTAATCGGTTCGCGCTCCGAGTTTGGCACTTCAATACCGATCACGCTTTTGCCCGGCACGGGCGCTTCGATACGCACGCCACCAACCGACAAAACCCGTGCCAGATCATTTTGCACACTGGCGATTCTCGAGATTTTCTCGCCTGGGGCGGGTTCAATTTCGTAACGGGTGACGGTTGGACCCCTGGCAAAATCGACGACTTTGGCATTCAGACCAAAATTGACAAAAGTTTCGTCAATGATTCGCGCCCGATCTCGAGCGTTGCGATCGAACGCGGCGGCATCAAAGCTCGAGGCTTGGAACGGGTCGAGAAATGCCACGCCAGGAACTTGAATTGGAATACCACCTTGTAATGGCACGTCGCTCGAGATGATGCGTTCGCCCACGTTCGAGTCGGCAATGCCTGGTGCATCGGGTTTGGATTTTTCGCGCCTTGACGCGATATCGGCAAGTTTCTGAGCACTGGCAACTTTTTGGGCGGCACGTTCAGTCGGCGAAACCCAAGGTGCACGTTCGGAATCGAGTTGAACCTCGGTGACTTCAAGCCCGTTGAATTCGCCGCGCATCAGTTTCTCCACGTCTTCGCCGGACAAGGCATTGCCACCGGGCAAATCAATTTCAAAGACCGCCTCAACCACGTCATTGACCCTTGCTCGAGGTGAACCAGCCAGACGGTTGGGGTCTTCCCAGACCAAGCCTTCAAGGTCGAGTTTGCCTTGCAGTTCTATGGTTTTGTTGGCAAGTTGCCGCTCGAGCTGATCAAGGTCCGATTGCCACTGTGGAAGTTCGGGCAGTGCGTCGGTGCTGGCATTTTTCAGGGTCGCAGACAGGTTATCGGCAAACGCCACGACTTCGGCGTGTTGGGGTTTCTCGAGTCTGGCAACCAGTTCGGGCCAGCCTGCAAATTGTCCCGTTCGTGACCGCAGCGCCTCGGCTCGAGCAAGAAGTTGCTTGTTGTTCTCGATGCGTGCGGTATGACGCTCGAGTTCGCTTGCCAAGTCACCAGGTCGGATGGCATTGTTCAAGGCTTTCAGCGCCGATTCGCGTTCGCGTTTGTCACGCCTCAGGGCATCTTCTACGGTTTTGGCATCGAGTTGCAGGGTACGGCGCACATTCTCGAGCGCTCGGGCAACTTGGGTTGAACTAAGAATGCTGCCAGCAACGGCTTTTTGCGCGTCTCGGACGATTGGTTCCGCACCCAAGTCTTCGGTTTCGACGCTGCCCGCCAGGTCTTTGGCTCGAGATTCGCTGAAACCAGAAACCGTTTTGCGCCACGCGTTAACGTCGTCGCGCAGTAATGCAAGAAGTTCTTCGTCTGCACCCGTGACATTTTCGAGCGCCGCCTCGCAATCTTTGCGCCAGAGTTTCAGTTCGCTCGCCCCTGGATAGAGGCTTTGCAATTCATCCAAGTCTTTTTGATGCGCCTCGAGTTGCCCTCGAAGTGCCATGCTTTGCGCCGCGCGGCTGGCACTGGATTTGGCAATCGAATACCCCGTCTTGGCGGCTGTCGCCCCTTTTAAAGCGCCAAGTGCCGAGAGAAGCGCAAAACCGCGCACAAAAGTCGATAGCTTGAGGTTGAAAATAATTTCCACCCCAAAACTGGCAACCACCAGCGCCAGCAAAATGCCCAGCCACGGCACTGGACGAAGCGGACGGGCAATGCTCGAGAGTGAACCCGCCAACTCTGGACGATAAAGTGCGGTCACAAACAGAGCAGCTGTCGCCACGACCAACACGCCAATCAAAACTCGAGTCGAGGATTTGAATTTGGCTTTTGCCATTGAAACAAAACCGTACATCAGCAGTGGCAATGGCGTTAGGTACATTCCCACACCGAGCAAATCAAACAAGGATTTGTTCAACCCCGCCATCGGATTCATTTTGATTGGCAAGAAAACCGCGCAAGAAACCAAGATTGCCAATCCGAGCAACACCAAGCCAACCGCTTCAATATCAATATGACGTGACGTGCCAGAATTCAATCTGGTGCTCGTTTTTTTCGATCTCGAGCGACGGATTTTCTTCGGCGCGGACGCACTTTTTTGTGCTCGTTCGCCGTCAAGAACGGAATTGTTCTCGCTTTTGGTTGCCATTAAGAAAATACTAACACACCAGAGAATGCGATGCGTCAGGACATCAATACAATATAATGTGTTTTTACCTCGAGATTTGATCTCAAAACCGCAATCAATGGTATTCAGTTTGAAATTGAGTTCAGAACACCTGAAACACTTTGATTCACATACGCCTTTTGAAACGCAAGCCAAAGCGTTAAAATCTAAAGTCGAGCGAAAGGAAAAATATGGACTTTCCAGCCAACCCAAAAGAAAAACCAGGGTTTAGACTCGAGTTTTCAGATGAATTTGAAAACACCATCTTGAACCGTTCCAAATGGTTTCCGTTTTTGTTGCCACATTGGAGTAGCCTCGAGGATGCCGCCGCACGATTTAAAATCAGCGATGGGTCGTTAAAACTATTGATCGAACAAGATCAAAAAGTCTGGTTGGCAAACAGCGATAGGGCATCCAACCTGCAAACAGCGCACTTTTCTGGGGTAAAAGGCAGCAAGATAGGGCAATTTGGATATTACAATCCCAATTTGGTGGTCACTGAAAATCTGCCACTGGTAAAGAACTATCTGCCTCGATATGGTTACTTTGAAACTCGAATCAAAGCCGTGCCAGTGGTCGGTTATCACATTGCGCTTTGGATGATTGGTTTTGATGCCGAACAAGCTGGCGAAATCCGAGTTTTTGAAATCCACGGCGGCAACATCAATCTCACTCAATCTCGAGTTGACTACGGCATTCTGGCTTGGAACGACCCAGCAATGCACGACGAATGCTTTGAAGATCAACTGCACATCAATGCGGCTGAATACCATGTTTACGCCATTGACTGGACACCGACACATGTGGATTTTTTCGTGGACAACGTGAAACTCCGCACCATCCAGCAATCCCCTCAGTACCCAATGCAATTCATGCTTGGCGTTTACGAACGCCCCCACGAGATTCTGGAGCACAGCCCAAAAGATTTCCCTCGAGTTTGCGAAGTGGATTATTTTCGTGGTTATCAACCGATTGACGGCTATTCTAGTGATTCAAGCACTTAATCCAACCTCGAGTTTATGTGCTTAGGACTTACGCAGATGTTCAAAAAAAACGACTGGAAAATCGAGTGCTATCTTCAAAAATCGTTGTTCTGTAGGGGCGCTGCTTGCTGCCATACATTCCAACTAATTCACGAAATACTGTCATTCACGTCTTCCCTGCATATCGTGCCTTACGTACTAAAATCAGATTTGAACTTAAATCACGATACAACACCTCCACAATCTCAGGCACAACAATCGTATTGCGTGAA
>JANMUC010000160.1:0-2372 GCA_031391225.1 Deinococcales bacterium | reverse complement strand
TTCAAATCGGTCAGAATGCTTTTCACCAAATTGATCGGCAACGCAAACGCAATACCCGCAAACTGCCCCTGACCGCTGCCCGCCGTGCCAGGGCTGATGATCGCCGTGTTGATGCCGACCACCTCACCGCTCGAGTTGACGAGTGGTCCACCAGAATTGCCAGGATTGACCGCCGCATCGGTTTTAATCACGTTGCTGGCAAGGTTGCTCGAGCCTGAAAAATCACGACCCGTGGCGCTGATGATGCCCTCACTGACACTAAAATCCAGACCAAACGGGTTGCCCATTGCGATGGCTTTCTGACCGACCTTAATCGTATCGGAATCTCCCAAGCTCATGGCGCTAAATTTCTTACCAGGAGCGTCAATTTTGATCAAAGCCACATCATAAATCGGTGAACGCCCAACCACCTTAGCCGAATAGGTTTTGGGATCATTGTGAAACTTCACACTCAGGTTTTGCGCCACCGTATCCGAATCGAGCGTCACCACATGATTATTGGTCAGCATCAAACCCGAATCATCAATCACAAAACCCGAACCTGAACCTTGCGCCACCTGCGACCCACGCTGCTGACGAATAAACTCGCAGTAAATTCGACTAAACGACGGATCACATTCCGAATCGGACTGCTGTGTGGCTTTTGCCTTAATCGAACCAATGCTCTGATCGAGCCTGTCCACAATCTCAATCGTGTTCCGTTCATTCTCGAGCTTTGCCCGACCATAATTAAATCCAGGAATCGCACTGGTATTTGTACCACTCGGGGCAGAAGCCTGAGTGCTCGAGCTTGCAGAATTTGAGGGAGCAGTCGTTGTCTGGGCTTTGGTCACTGGCGGATCAAAACTCTGATACACCATCGCAGCACCACCCAACGCAAGAAACACCAACACAACAGCAGCAATACGATTATTCATTTTAAAATCCTCCTGAGAATTCAAACCTCGAGAAACCTGAACTTGCAACCATCCTAGTCGCAAAAGAACTCCTTGCGTAGTGGTGCAAGTCTCTAAGGCTATTCTGAGGGGTATTGAACTCCCAAGAGTTGAGCAAATCCTGAATTCTGGCTGTTGAACTGCAAAACAATGCAAAACCGATTTGGTAGGGTGCGCCTCGCGCACCGTCTTTCAAGGGCTGGTGCGCAAGGCGCACCCTACAAGTCAAGAACGTGTTTTGGACAATAAAAACCACTCGAGACAAATGACGCTCGAGTGGCAAATTTAATAGGTGCTAAAGTAAATGTAGGAAATCGTAAAATTCTTTTTCCCAGACACAAAATCAGCAATTGCTCGTCTGCTCTCATCCCCAGCCCTTCTCTCAACATCGAGAGAAGGGAGTTTAATTGGATTCTGGGAAAACAGAAGTATTGCGTTCCCAAAACCTGGACTTAAATCGAAGTGCGTGGTGAACTTTAGAATCACCAGCACTTAAAGTATTTTAAAAAACTTAAGGCTTAACGTTGCTGGGAGTGGCTTTAACAAAACCAGTCATCGGCGCACTCTCGAGCAAGCCCGCCTTGACGAGTTGATTCGCCATTTTGGTCAGTTTGCTCATGCGCACATAACCCAAACCGTTTTTTTGCGTGTCTGGCGTGACCATGATCGTTTTGATTTGCGCCAAACCCTTTAACTCGAACGGAATATCCAGGTTTGGATTGTACTTCGCCAGAATCTTCCCAGCCTCTTCTGGTTCGTCAAACGCAAACTTGAAGCCCTTGTAACGCGCTTGGACAAATTTCTTGACTTCATTCGGGTATTTTTTCAGCACATCTTCGGTGGTGAACAGTACGTTCTCTTGCCAATCAATCCCGAACTGTTTGTAATCGTAAACGTAATACTTTTCTTTGGCTTGAGCCTGCGCAATCATGACCTCGTTGTAAATCATGCCCGAAGCAAACTGGTATTGCTTGCCCAACCAACCGCCAATCGTGGCAGGATCGCCCTGTTGATTGACGACTTGCAAAGTCTTATCCCAGCCCTTGCCCACAGCCGCTTTGATCGGTTTGTCATAACCAATCCAGGTCGCAAATTGCCCAGAAATTTCGGAGGCTTTGGAAATCGGTTTCCAAGATAAAATCCGCATCGCAGAATCTTGAAAATCTACTGCCAACAACACCAAGGGCAGTTTTTGATTCACTCGAGCCTCGAGCAAATTCTGCGGGTAATCAATGCCAAACGCCAGTTTGCCCGCTCTTGATTCGGCGAGCACACGGTCAATTGGGCTTAAACCAGGTCCACCTGCAACCACGGTGGTGTCCAAACCTGCCGCCTTGTAAAACCCTTTGTCCACCGCCACAGGATCGCCAATCGATTCCGCATGGATAAACCACGATTCAATCATGGTCGCGGGCGTCAAACCGCCCTGAGCAATTC
>JANMUC010000798.1:0-9379 GCA_031391225.1 Deinococcales bacterium | reverse complement strand
ACTTTTTGGAAGTTATAATTTTCTTTTTGCTTTGCATTCAGGTTACTGTAAGAAATCCGTTGAAACATCAAACTGTAAGCACGTTTGCTTTGAAAATCAGATATTGGCAAATCACCTGTTTGAATTATTGACATATTGCCTCTTCTCAAGTCAGATTTTCGATACCTATATTTCCCTATTTTTACTGTCAGAATCTCTAAATATTGACATTCTCGCGTATAAAACTCAAAAACGTTTCCTGAGATTCTTATTCATAAATCTTACAAGGGAAACACTTGCAAAGTACCCTCTTTTGCGACAATCCAAAAGTCACCGTCCAAAGTTAATACATTGCCACCATGACGTTCTGCGCAAGCAATCACAAGTGAATCAGCAAGCCCAAGCGGTAGATCATCATATCGGTCTACCAGAGCGGTGGCTCGAGGAATATCAAGCTCACTTGGCGCAAGAATAAAGTTCTGATTTTGAATGTCTTGCAATAACGCTAAGAGCGCAGCTTGTCCAAGTTTTTCTTCCACCATATATCCAATTTCAGCCAGAATACCTGTTGGGATATAAAATGGCGGACGAGTTGCTTGTAAAGCAGCAAACACTCGGCTGTAATCTTTGTCTTTGCGATTCAACAAGGTAAAAATGGCGCTTGTATCAAGGGTTATCACTGCCAGTTTTCCCGTAACCACTTTTCAGTATCCGCACCGTTCAAATCGCTTTCACCAATCCCCAAAGAAGCAAATACTGGCATTTGAGTTGTATCTGCGAGCAGCGTCTCGAGTTGCTGCCATTCTGCTTTTGACAACGTGAGCAAAACAAATTCTTCACCGTTCGCAGCCGTCACTATTTTGGGCTCGAGATGCAAGCTGTTCATCCCAGCAGTTTAGCGCAATTTGAATATTTTCTCGAGCTTCCTGCAATCAATGTGACGTTTCACCCAACACAAAGTCTTCAACTCGCTTAAGTTGTACCTGATGAGTGCCATAACTGAACAAGCCATAACCAACGCCCTTCGCACCGTGAACGATCCAGAGCTTCACAAAGACCTTGTGAGTTTGGGCATGATCGAAAAGATTCATATCGACGGCAACACCGTCAGTGTCAAAGTCGAGTTGACCACGCCCGCTTGTCCGTTAAAGGGCAAAATCGAGGGCGATGTGGTCGCGGCAGTGCTAAAAGTTCCTGGCGTGACGCATGTGATCGTCAGTTTTGGGGCGCAAGTTCGTCCGCCGATGCAAAACCCGCTTCCTGGGGTCAAGCACATTATTGCGGTTGGTTCTGGCAAGGGCGGCGTGGGCAAAAGTACGGTGGCGGCAAACCTGGCGCTCTCACTGGCGATGGACGGCGCGAAAGTCGGCTTGCTCGATTCGGACGTGTACGGTCCAAGCATCGGGCAGATGATGGGCGCAACCAACGAGCGCATGTTCGCAAACGAGGACAAGAAAATGCTGCCGCTCGAGAAGCATGGGCTAAAATTTATTTCGATGGCGAATCTGGTCGCGCCTGGGCAAGCCACGGTTTGGCGCGGTCCAATGTTGCACAGTTTTGTTCAGCAAACCCTAAAAGATGCAGCATGGGGCGAGTTGGACTATTTGATTATTGACCTGCCACCAGGCACTGGCGATGTGCAGTTAAGCTTGTCGCAAACGGTCAACATGACGGGCGCTGTGATTGTCAGCACACCGCAAGACGTGGCACTGATTGATGCGACGCGTGCGATGGACATGTTCAGAAAAGCCAACGTGCCGATTTTGGGCATGATCGAAAACATGAGTTATTTTGTCGCGCCAGACACGGGCAGGCGTTACGACATTTTTGGTCACGGCGGCGCGAAGCGCGAGGCGGAACGCAACAACATTCCGTTCCTGGGCGAAGTGCCGATTGGGATGCAAGTCCGCGAAGATGGCGATATGGGTACGCCAGTGGTTTTGGCACACCCAGAAACCGTCGAAGCCCAAGCGTTGGTCAGCATCGCTCGAGTTTTGGCGGGGCGCATCAGCGTTTCGACCCTCGAGTTGCTGCCAATGGTGTGAAATGAACTTGCAACTTTTAGTATTTGTCTCACAATCTGAAAGCTGACGTTCTCGTACACTCTCAAGGACTCCAATGATGATTTCAGTAGCCAACGACTCCACCAAGAGCCGAGTATTGTACTTGCTGCGCGGCAATGGGCGCGGTACTGCCCAAGCGGTCGCCAGCACGCTCGAGATCAGTGCGCCTGCCGCCAGAAGGCACTTAATGGACTTGGAAGCCGATGGGCTGATCGAATCACAGGTCGAGCGTCCTGGCGGTCGTGGGCGTCCTCAGCACGTGTTTAAACTTTCAAGCCGCGGCGAGGAGCATTTCCCAAAACGCTACGCGCAACTCTGCGATGACATTCTCGAGCATGTGCAAAGCCTGTACGGTTCAAATGCTGTGCTCGAGGTACTCGACGCCAGAAATGCCAAGTTGCTCGAGGTTTGGCGTGATCGAGTGCAGGGGGAAAGCTTGAAGACCAAGCTCGAGGCATTGGTCTGTATTTTGAACGAGATCGGCTATGAAGCCAGCCTCGAGTACGGTGAGGACGGCGTGTTTTACTTGCTCGAGGGCAACTGCCCGAGCTTAGATGTGGCGCGAAAATACCCGCAGTTGTGCCAATCGGAATCCAATCTGTACAGCCAAATTTTGAATGCCAGCGTCACTCGAGAGCAGCAAATCTCCACCGGCGCGAGTGCTTGCCGCTACCGGATTGAAGATTATTCGTAACGACGCAAATAGGCTGGGTTGGTGATTGCCAATTTTGCTTTTGTGACCTCTCGAAGATGCGCGAAAACGTTCTCGGGCACGTCTCCCAGTCGAATGCGGCTCGAGAGTTCAGAATTTAACTCGAGCGTCAGAGCTTTTAAACTCGAGAAAGACTCTGGGCTTGGTAAATCCTGCCCGAGCAAACTTTTCAAACTCGAGAATTCGGCTTCCAGAAAACCTTCCTCAAGGCTAACCTCGCGTGAAATCATGCTCAGGGCATTCATGGCGACCAGCAATCGGAATTTGAGGCGTGCATCTGTCACGGTGGGCAGAATCTCTTGCTCGAGAAATTCTTTCACGGCATCGCTTAATTCGCTACTGGTTGGACGGTCTTGCATAATGAAGTCTACCCGAAATTCCTCACCCAGAATCACAGCTACTCTCATGCCTTAACGCTAGGCTCAAGATCATGCTCGCGCGTCGTCTGGGATGGTATTTGCTGGCTGAGTTCCTGCCGCTCTTTTTGGTGGGTGTTGCCATCATGCTGGTGTTATTGACGCTCAATTTGTTTGCCGTGTATTTGGCTATTTTTTTAAACAATCGCGCCAGTTTGAATTTGATCGCGCAACTCCTGCTCGATCAATTGCCACAATTCTTAAGTTTGCTGCTCGCGCCAAGTTTGGCGTTTTGCATTCTGGTGGGTTTGGGACGCGTGGCTCGAGATTCTGAACTGAAAGCGATTTTCGCGTCTGGAGTGCGCCCGATTGTTTTACTGCTACCAATTTTAGCCATTGGTCTGCTGGTCACAGCGCTCAGTTGGGTCAACGAAAACATCTGGCGTCCAAATGCCGATGCCCATTACCTTCAAACCTATTACAAAATTATTCACAGCGAACCACCGCGAATGCAAGGTTTGAAAAGTTATATCAGTGATCACGGCGATTTGTTCCACGCGGGTTCGCTCGCCCCTCGAGAACGTAACCCAAACCAGGCTGATTTATCTGGTGTGATGGTGGTCACCACTTCTGGAATTTACACTGCCACCAAAGGCTTATGGGACTCGAGCGCCAAAACGTGGGAGTTGTACAACGTCTTTTACAAACCCAGCAGCTCGAGTGACAGTTTTGAAGAAATTCCTGAAACCATCCACGTTTTTGCCTTCACACCACCGATTGAACCAGATTTGCGCCCGAGTGACCAAGTTTCGACCTCCGAGTTGATGACCCGAGCTTCAAATGATTCAAAAAGTCTCTCGAGTGCCGAGGTTTACGATGCCAATTTTAAATTGCAACGGCGTTTTGCCGACCCGCTGGCAGCCCTGATGATGGCACTCGTTGGCGGTGCGCTGGGTTTGACCATTTCCAACCGCGCCTGGGGCTTTGCCGCCACGATTGGCTTAATGGCAGCCTACTGGAGCTTGTGGCAAATTGGATTCAACCTTGCCGCCGCCCAAGCGATGCCAGCCGTGATCGCGGCGTGGTTGGCAAATGCAATCTTTGCTGCGGGAGCAATCGTTGGATTGCGAAGATTGGTTTAACCTCGAGTTAGAATGTCAAAATGCCTGAGCTTCAAGATTATCTCTCCAAAGCCTTTCTCGAACAGCAAGGCGTGAGTCTTGCGCAGGTTTTTGAGAGTCTGAACGGTGCCAAATCAGAATTTACGGCGAATCTCGAGCAGGCAGATTTGTACGAACCTGCGGCAGCGGGCAAATGGACGCCTGCCAAAATTGCTGACCATCTGAATACAGCCAACGCGTTCTTCGCCGTCTGCCTCGAGCGTGCCGTTAAAGACAAACCAGCGATCATCATGCCCAAAGGTCATCTCACCGACGATGGACGCGCGATCAATCCTGGACAAGAACCTCGAAGCAATTTAAGCCGAGAAGACTTGCAACGCAATTTTGAGATCGCTTTTGAAGCCCTAATGCGGTACGCCAAAAAACTCGAGACACCCGAATTGCAAGATAAAATTTGTGTGACACAATCGTTTTTTGGCGAGCTTTCAACACTCGAGGTCTTGCGCTTGTGTGCCTGGCACACGCGTCACCACGCGATGCAACTCTTGCCTGCCAGTTAAAACTCGAGTTTTTGCCCCAAAGCGTTTTGTTCAAACGCACATTCATCGCTCAATTAATGGCGTTACACTGACGGCTGTGAAGAACCGATTATTGATTTTTGGCGCTGTTGCCCTCGCGTTGTGCGGCATTACCATCGCTGTGACCCTTGCCGCGAACCCTCGAGATGAAGCTTTGAACACGCCTTCTGGTAAGGCGTTCCTCGAGACGTACCAAGCATTGCGTGAAAAGTATTTGCGCACCACTGACCCTGATAAACTGATGCAAGGAGCATTGTCGGGCATGCTGTATGCGCTCGATGACGAATTTACCTACTACATTCCACCAACCGAAACCAGCACCAACAATGAAAACTTGAGTGGCGGTTTTTTTGGAATTGGCTTGGGTTTAACCCCTGCCACCAAAGACGGCTTGGGTGTTCAGGTGGAAACCGTGTTCAACGGACAACCTGCTGCCAAAGCGGGCGTTCAAGCGGGCGATATTATCATCGCAGTCAACGATGAAGATGTAACGAAATTATCGCTTGACAAAGCCGTGCGTAAGATTCGTGGACCAAAGGGCAGCACGGTTAAGATCACGATCGCTCGAGGGGTCACACGTTTAAACCTCAGCATGACTCGAGAAAAAATTGTGGTCGTGAACGTCAATGCCACGGTTTTACCAGGAAACATTGGTTACGTTTCAATTTCGGATTTCTTAAATCAAAAAGTCACCGAACAACTGCAAACTGCCATTGCCAGCCTCAAAGCCAAAGGCGTCAAAGGCATGATTTTGGACTTGCGCAACAACCCAGGCGGTCTGGTCAGCATGGCTGAAGGCGTAGCAGACACGTTCCTTGCCAAAGGTGATATTTTTGTGACCCGCGACAACACCAAAAAAGTCAGTGTCGAATTCCAAGCCAGGGCGCAACAAAACGATTACCTTGGACCGTTGGTGGTCTTGGTCAACACTTCAAGCGCCAGCGCCAGTGAGATTGTCTCGAGCAGCCTGCAAGAAAACGGGCGTGCCAAAATTGTGGGCGAAAAAACCTATGGTAAGGGCGTGGCAAATGCACCAATCGCGCTTTCAAACGGCGGACAGGTCAATGTCAGTTTTGAGGAATGGCTCACACCAAAACGCAACAGCATCAACAAACGCGGCGTGACACCAGATTACGTTGTTTCGGACACGCGTTACCCTAAACTTTTGACCTTACAAGGTATTAATGCCGCGCCAGGAACCAATATCGAAGTCAAAGTTAACGGCAAAACCTTAAAACTTAAAGCCGACAAAACAGGACAATTCACCTACCAAGACACTCCATCTCGAGTTAAAACCACAGGGCAGCAAGGACAAGCGATTGTCAATGTGGCAAACGATGCGCAAGTTCGCAAAGCCCTGTCGCTTTTGGGTGTGGTCGCAACCAAGTAAATTAAATCCTGCTCGAGAATCACCTTCAATCAGATTCTCGAGCAGTGCTCTATCTTTTGACTCGCTTTATATTTCAAGATAAACTTCACTGGAAAATCATTGACATGTGAGTGGCGCTTCGCTCGAGCAGTGTTACTATGAGGCTCAATGTCTGAATACTTAAATCAACTCAAATCATCACTCAATCAACCTGTTCTCAGCGAACTCGAGACTTCTGAGGCGGCATTGGTCTGTACCGAATCCGAAGTGTTGTATCTGAACGCGGCTGGTTTGCAACGTGCCAATCTTGTTGATATTGCCAAAGTCAACCGTGAAGGCGATGAATTGGTGATCTCGAGCGTGGGTGGCGAACTGATTCGTGGTTCGCTCAATACCGACAAAGATGCTTTGGCGAATTTTTTCACGGTGGTCCAAAGCGCGGGGCAACGCGCCCACACCAAAGCGGCTGCGACTCGAGTTGAGAACATCCGAGAAAAACCCGCGCCACCCGTAAACCTCGAGAAACCCGTCGTGAAAGAAGTTGTTCAAACCGATTCTTTTCATCAAGATGTAAATCGAGCCGTACCAATTGCTAAAATGACCCCCGTCATGCCAGATACTTCAACTCGAACAACTGAAAACGCTGGATTTTGGATGCGCTTTCTGGCAGCTATCATTGATGGCATTCTGGTTTCGGTCATCACCAGCATCATCTCGAGCATTTTTGGTTTGAACAACGCCATGCTGCGTCTAAATGAAATTTCCAGATCGGTAGCTGCGGGTGGCAGCGTTGAAGCCATTCAAAGCGAAGCCGCGTCGTTGGTTGCACCCATTTTGTTATCCCTGGTTTTTAGTTTATTGGTCAATTGGTTGTACTTTGCACTTCTCGAGAGCAGCAAACAGCAAGCCACGCTGGGCAAAATGGCATTGGGTTTAAAAGTCACGAATATGTCGGAACAACCGATTGGTTTTGGGCAAGCCACCTGGCGTTATTTTGCCAAGCAAATTCCTGGTTTGGTCGCTATCGTTTTGTTTAGTTTTGGCATTGTTCCATTTATTCCAGCCATCAGCGATCCGACCAGTGCGGCGGCTCGAGCGGCGGCTGGAACTTTCTTGTTGCTGCTTTTTATTTCAATGCTTGTCACAGTCGTGCCGTATTTGATGGCAGGTTTTACCGCCAAAAAGCAAGCGCTGCATGACTTGATGGCAAAAACTTTGGTGGTTAAACCAAAATAATTGCACTTGTCACTTTAGATGGACGCACAAAAATACAAAAACTGATTCAATACACGGCATGATAAGACCTATGGTTCGCAAGTATTTCGCGGAATTTTTTGAAATCTCGAGTTACAAGCATTTGTTGTACTTTCTCTCGAGTTGGCTTGTGGTTGGATTGTTCTGGTATGGACTCGGCGTTGTTTTCAACATTTCACCTCTTCGCATGGGCAGGACTGATGTTTATACCGAATTGGCTGGCGTTGGTAGTTTCGCCGAGTTCTTGGGTTTTAACGCGAACACCTCTCCTATCACGGCTTGGTTGATGATTCTGTTACGTTTTACTTTGTTCTTATTCTTTTTACCAACGGCAGCTTGGCTTGGCTTACAATTCTTAAGACTCGAGCGTTGGCGGGTCAAAGTGCTTCTTGACTTAAATGTTCCTCAGCCAATTTCGATCCATCATTCCAATGTATGGGCTTGGTGGCGTTTTGAGGTCATGACGTTAGGTACGTTTCGTGGCATGACCTATCTTTTATTGCATTTTGGATTTGCAACATCAACCCTCCTTTTTCTTGGTGCAATGCTGTACTTCACAGGTTTTTTGTTGTTTGCGCCAATCGTCGCCCTTTGGGATTCTGATACAACCTCATTTAGACAGTCTTTTTGGCGTGACAGTCTTGTTTGGACTGGTATTGAGAGCATAAAATTTTCTGGTTTCAGCACCTTAATTGCAACTCTCGCAGGCATTCCAATGCTAATCTTAACTTTGCAACTCACAAATTTTCTCGCTCGAGTATGGAAAAAAGCAGCAGAAGCGGGACTCTCGAGTGATACAGACTCGCAACGTTCTCTGGATGCTCTGGAACGGGCTGGTAAAAGCGTACTTGAGGACAACACCAGTACAGCAATAGAAACCATTTTGCGCGAAGGGATTGCAGCTTCAAACGCATTTGGTGCAAGTCTTGGAACGTTACGTTTAAACCTCGAGCCAGACAATATGTTGGGCGGTGAGAATTTCTCGTTGTTTATTCCAATCGAACAAAAAACGGAATTGATTGCAGTATTCAAAAACGCCCCGCCTAATCCTCGAGACAAGAACCTTTGGAATGCACTTGGAACGCACGCCAGCACTGCTTTGCGTTTACAGCACTTGTTAAACCGTGAACGTACCGAAGCCAGCGAACAAGAACGTTCTCGGATTGCCAGGGAATTGCATGACAGTGTAGCGCAAGCTTTGTACGGTATTTCATTAGGAACGAGAAGTGCTTTAGAGCAACTTGAATCAAACCCTAAAAATGCAAAGCAAGCCCTCGAGTATGCCATTGACCTTGCTGATGGTGGCACAAGCGAAATGAAAACCCTGCTATTTGCACTGCGTCCAGATGCGCTCGAGGAAGGTGGGCTTGCGGCAGCATTACAAAAATTAGGGGAAATGCTCAAAGCCCGTTACAAACTCGAAAGCACCATTTCCGCACCGCTTGAACCTGATGTACCGCTCGAGGTGAAGGGTGCATTGTACCGAATCGCCCAAGAAGCCGTGCATAACACGGTCAAACACGCCAAAGCCAAATTGGTCAGCATTAACCTCGAGAAAAGTTCACTCGAGATTTCCGATAACGGCATAGGGTTTAATTTAAATGCAACTCGAGCGGGAGCACTTGGTTTAAAAAGCATGCGAGAACGAGCCGAAAGTATTGGCGCAAACTTTGATATGACCTCAAGCAGCATTGGGACACAAATTCTTGTGGATTTTGGAGATGCAAAATGAACAGTTTTACCCGAGTTGCAATCAGTGTTTTGTTGCTGGGCGCATCTGCAATTGCCATGCGTTTGTCAATGATTGGTCAAAGCTACGAAGCAGCTCGTAAGCAAGAAGTGCAATTTGGTCTTGCTGTTCAAGACAAATTAAAACTTCATCTCGAGGCGAGATTTGTGCAAGACTTGATTCGTTTTCAAAAACACTATGTATCAGGTGTAAGTATG